>NZ_BBWM01000061.1:0-1179 GCF_001463805.1 Aureimonas sp. D3
CGCCCTGCGCCCCGGCGCGACGTACTGACCGGGCCGACCTACTCCGAGCTCATGGCGGCGGGGCTGCCTTCGCTCGTCGGCAACCGCATCGCGTCCATGTGCAACGATCCGAAACCCAGCGCCGTCTACCTCCTGACGTACAACTGGCGCCTCGGACAGGCGTACATGGTCCGGTCGATGGACGAGGCGCTCTCCCCGTTCGGGGTTCGCGCGTCGTCGCAGGGCAACCGGATCGCACTGAAGGTCGGGACGGCCGGCCTGTGGCTCACCCCGGCCTCGCAGGCCGGTGAGGGGCTGCTCCGCACGCTCGACCTTCGCGAGACATCGCCGTGACCTCGCTTCCCGACCACGAGGCGCTGTGCCACGTCCGCGCGTCGGTCATCCAGCGGTCGCGCGGAAAATCCTCCGTGGCCGCCGCGGCGTACCGGGCCGCCGCTCGCCTCGTGGACGAGAGGACGGGGCAGGTCTGGGACTACTCGCGGAAGAAGGCCGTAACGGATTCCTACGTTATGGCCCCGGCCGGGGCGCCTGCCTGGGTCTACGATCGCGAGTCGCTCTGGTCGCGCGTCGAACTCGCCGAGCGCCGCCGCGATGCCCAGACCGCCCGCGAACTCCAAGTCGCCATCCCCCGGGACCTTCCGCGCAGTTCGTGGGGCGCGTTCATCGCTGACGTGGCCGCGCCGTACCTCGATGCCGGTGCCGTCGCGGACGTGGCCCTCCACGAACCTCGCGCAGCCGATCGCGGCGAGCAGCCGCACGTCCACATGCTTCTCACGGTCCGCAAGCTCGACCCCGCGTCCCCAACCGGATTCGCGGCGAAACGCAACGAGGCCGTCAACGCCCTCCTGACGAGCGGCGGAAGCCACGGCGGCGGCGCTCGCGGTGATGCCCTGACACGCGAGCGAGAGCGCATCGCTGGGATCATCAACGAACACCTTCGCGCCGCCGGCTCGAAGCGGCGCGCCGACCACCGCTCCTACGAGGCCCGGGGCGATCCCCGGATGCCGGAGCCGCCCATGAGCGAGCGCCGCATGGCTGCGGTCCGAAAGCGGCGTCGACACGACCGCCGAACCGCCGTCGTCGCGGGCATCCGCGAGGTCCGGCGCCTCGACAACGAACTCACCCGAATGGAGAAAGAGATGGCCCTACGAGTCAAAGGATTCGCTCGCGCTCCCGCCC
>NZ_BBWM01000062.1:0-23109 GCF_001463805.1 Aureimonas sp. D3
TCGGCCTGTCGCAGGAGGTGGTCGGCAGCGTCAACCGACGCTACCGCGACTGATCTCGGCCAGCCCGTCCTGCACCGTGCGCGAATCCAGAAGCAGCTTGCGCGAGAGGTCGGCCAGCGTCACCCAGCCCACGACCCTGCCGCCCTCGCTGCGCACCGCCAGACGGCGAACGTGATTGGCGGCCATCAGGTCCATCGCGGTCTGGAGATCGTCGCTCTCGCGGCAGGCGATGACGGGGGAGGAGAGAATGTCGCGCGCCTCGACCTGCGCCGGATGCAGGCCGCGCGCCACCACGCGGTAGAGAATGTCGCGGTCGGTCACGACTCCCAGCAATTCCTCGTCGGAGCCGATCGGTAGGGCGCCGACATCGAGTTCGCCCATCATGACGGCCAGCTCCGACGCGGGGTCGCCGGGCGCGGCATATTCGACATGCCGAGTCATGACGGCTTCGATCTTCATGGTCCTGTATCCCCTCGTGCAATCCTTGCCGCGCTTGAACGCGGCAGGTCGCGAAGAGTTCGCCGCAGGGTGCGCCCGCTTCGCCGAACCGTCGAACCTTGCCAAGCGTTGTTACGCACAACCCTCAAGGCGTCGGAATGCGTTCCGTTCGTCAGTCGGCAAAATCCTCGTCGGTGATGTCAACTCTTTGGGAACCAAACGGGGCTTTCGATGCTTTTCACGCTCGCAGTCTTCCTCTTGACGCGAGAACTCACTCCGTGAACATTCAGAACCCAACGGCTTCGCTGTTGAAGAGCCTCCCCCGTGCCACGCGCAAGGGCACGCGGGTCGAGGCCGGCCGGCCCTTTCCCCGTGGCGCGACATGGGACGGCTTCGGCGTCAATTTCGCTCTGTTCTCGGCCCATGCGACGAAAGTCGAGCTTTGCATTTTCGATGAGAAGGGCGAGCGCGAGATTGAGCGCATCGTCCTGCCGGAATACACGAACGAGGTGTTTCACGGCTATCTGCCCGACGCGCGTCCCGGCCTGATCTATGGCTACCGCGTCCACGGCCCCTATGAGCCCGACAACGGCCACCGCTTCAACCCCAACAAGCTCCTGCTCGATCCCTATGCCAAGCAGCATGTGGGCGAACTGACCTGGGACCACGCGCTGTTCGGCTACACGATCGGCCACAAGGACGGCGATCTCTCCTTCGACGAGCGCGACTCGGCGGCTTTCGTGCCCAAGAGCCAGGTCATCGACCCCGCCTTCACCTGGGGCACCGAGCGCCGGCCGAACGTCCCGTGGGAGCGGACGATCTTCTACGAAACCCATGTAAAGGGCTTCACGCAGCGCCATCCCTCCGTGCCGGAGCGCGATCGCGGCAAGTTCGCCGGTCTCGCCCATCACGACGTGGTTCAGTACATCAAGAGCCTCGGCGTCACCTCGGTCGAGCTTCTGCCGATCCACGCCTTCGTGGACGACAGCTATCTCGTGGAAAAGGGCCTGCGCAATTACTGGGGCTATAACACGCTCGGCTTCTTCGCCCCCGATCCGCGCTATATGGGCACGCCCTTCGTCAACGAATTCAAGGAGATGGTCTCGACCTTCCACCATGCCGGGTTGGAAGTGATCCTCGACGTCGTCTACAACCACACGGCCGAAGGCAACGAGAACGGGCCGACGCTCTCCTTCAAGGGCATCGACAACGCCTCCTATTATCGCCTCTTGCCCGACAACAAGCGCTACTACATCAACGACACGGGCACGGGTAACACCGTCAACACCTCGCATCCCCGCGTCATGCAGCTGGTCATGGACAGCTTGCGCTACTGGGCCGGCGAGATGCATGTGGACGGGTTCCGCTTCGACCTCGCCACCATTCTGGCACGCGAGCCGACCGGCTTCTCGGAAGAGTCCTCGTTCCTCCACGCGACGATGCAGGATCCGTTGCTCAGCCAAATCAAGCTGATCGCCGAGCCCTGGGACTGCGGTCCGGGCGGCTATCAGGTCGGCCGTTTCCCGCCGGGTTGGGCGGAGTGGAACGATGGCTATCGCGACACGATCCGCGCCTATTGGAAGGGCGATGAGGGCAAGGTTCCGGCCGTCGCCTCCAAGATCTCGGCCTCGGCCGATCTCTTCGACAAGCGCGGCCGCCGGCCTTGGGCCTCCGTCAATTTCGTGACCGCGCATGATGGTTTCACGCTGCACGATACGGTTTGCTACAACGACAAGCACAACGAGGCGAATGGCGAAGACAATCGCGACGGCCACTCGCACAATCTCTCCTACAATCACGGCGTCGAAGGCCCGACCGACGATCCCGAGATCAACAATGTCCGCTTCCGCCAGCTGCGAAACTTCTTCTCGACGCTGCTCTTCTCGCGCGGCACACCGATGATCCTGGCGGGCGACGAGTTCGCCCGCACGCAAGGCGGCAACAACAACGCCTATGCGCAGGACAACGAGATCGGCTGGGTCGACTGGAACGTGACGGAGGAGGGTGTCCAGCTCGTCGAGTTCGTCCAGAAGCTCATCCGCCTGCGTCAGGCGCTGCCCATGCTGCGCCGGGGCCGCTTCCTGCACGGCACGTTCGATGAGGAGATCGGTGCCAAGGACGTCACCTGGATGTCGCCCTCGGGCGGCGAGATGCAGGATGCCGAATGGACCGACACGGGCGCGCGCTGCTTCGGCGTGCTGCTCGATGGCCGCGCCCAGTCGGAAGGCATTCGCCGCGTCGGCTCGGACGCCACCATGCTGCTCGTTCTCAACGCGCATCATGACGTCGTGAACTTCAAGCTGCCGTCTGCTCCTGGCGGCCGGCGCTGGGCCTGCATCATCGACACCAACATGCCGGACCGCGACGAACTCGTGCCCTTCGAGTTCGAGACGGACTACATGGCGACGGGCCGTTCCTTCCTCGTCTTCCTGCTCGAGCCGGAAAACGGCACGGACTCGTCCGACGATGCGCATCAGGCCTTCGCACACGTCGCCGAAGCCTTCCGCCAGGCGGCGATCGACCGCGTTCACATCATGCGCCCGGAGGGCGTGGACTGACCGCATCCGTATCAAGCGAGAATAGACAAAGGGGCCGCGTCGAAGGACGCGGCCCCTTTCGTTTTGGCAGGCTGCAGGGGGAGGCGGCAAACGGCGCTACGAAAAGGCAGGCCGCACCGCTCCATCTCGATGTCCGTCACCCTGCCGCTTGTTCCTTGCCACGCGCCCGCTGGCCGCTTGCCCCTTCTTCAACGTTGGCTCTCGTCTCGGCTTCCGGCTCTCGCGAGCGCTCGGTTTCGCTTTGGCGATCCCCCCGCTCCCTCCAGACGGCACCGCCTCCTGCGTGCATCATGAACCCTTGGTTGGGGCGCCAGGAGGGGGCAGGCCTTCGTGCCGCACGCGCCGCCCAACGCAAAAGGCCCGCCGTGACGGGCGGGCCTTCGAGACAACGGGCGTGAGCGTAATGGGCTATCCTACATCGCGACGGCCGAGGCCTCCGCTTCCACCACATTGCCGGGGCGCTCGGGAGACTGTTTCGGGCGGGGCTCGGGTGTCTGCGCCAGCTTCTGGCCTGACATTTCGAGGGCGGCGGCGAGCGCCTTGTTCAGCGTCGTCACCAGCGCGTCGGCGTGAACGCGCCGCTGCAGCTCCTGCAACATGGCGGGGTCGCGCTGGCGCCAGATACCGATCATGATGCGCGCGCGCGGTGCCACGCGGTGCACCTCGCGCACGGCCTGTCGCAGATGCACGGTCGAAAGCGGCTCGATGAAGGAGAGGCAGACCAGCGCCACGCCTTCGGCATCCTTGCGCGACGGCGGGTTCTGGCGCAGTTCCGCCAGAGACAGATGCCGCGCGCCGAGCCCATGGCGCTCCAGAACCTGCGTCAGCATGGTCGCGACCGTCTGGTCCAGCGCGTTACCGCCGGATAGGCAGACGACTGGCGTCGGCCCGCGCCATTCGGGCGCGAGGTCTTCCTTGCGTTGGACGATGCGTGTCACCTCCTGATCGGGGCCGACCGCATCCACCGCCGCCGCCGCTTCGGCTGTCAGATGCGCCTTGCGCCGCCGCGAGGGTCTGATAGCGCCAACCTCTTCGGTCAGCTCCAGCGTCGCCGCGCGCAGCACGTCCAGTCGCTCGCCCTTTACGGCGAAGCGCGCCACGTCCTCATGCGCGATGCGAAGACCCTCCAGCGCCACCTCGTCATAGTAGGTCGCCAGTTCGCGTTCGCGCAGGAATTCGCGCGCCTGATCGGCCGCCTCTTGCGGCGCGCCGGCGAGCATCCGCTGGTAGAAGATCTGCGGCGGCGAGAGCGCCGGCCGGTCGCCGAACATGACGTCGATAAAGGCGAGGCGCTGCACATGCCGGCCCATGACGACGAGGCAGATGGTGAGCGGGGTCGCCAGGATCAGGCCGACCGGCCCCCAGAGCAGCGCCCAGACCGTGGCCGCCAGAAGAATGGCGACGGGCGAGAGGCCGGTGGAATGTCCGTAGAGCACGGGCTCGACCACGTTGCTGAGCAACGCCTCCGCCCCGAGATAGAGAACCGCCGTCCAGATCACCATGGACCAGCCGGGATCGACCGCGAAGGCCAGGAGCATCGGCAGGCCCGCGCCGACGAAGCCGCCGACATAGGGAATGAAGCGCAGGATACCGCCGAGAATGCCCCAGAGAACCGGGCTCGGCACGCCGAGCAGCCAGAGACCCAGCGCCGTCATCGCACCGAAGGCGGCGTTCACGCCAAGCTGAAACAGGAGAAGCTTCGACAGGCGTTTGGCCGCGTCGTCGATCGCGGCGGTGGTCTGTTGCAGATCGTCCGTGCCGGCCAGTCGGATGAAGCGATTTCGAAGATCCTCGCGCTGGAGCAGGATGAAGATGGCGAAGATGATCACGACGCCGAAGGTCGCGATGGGCGAGAGAAGCGGCAGGGCGACCGCGCTGATCGTCTCGAACAGGCTACCCGAATTCTCCACCGTCACCGGGATGGGCTTGGGCGCGTTGGCGTCCCCTTCCGCGGGAGCGGCAAGCTTCTGGATGTCGGCGGCCATCTCTTCCAGTGCCACGGCCGCCCGGCTGAACGGCCCGTTGCCCTGCGACTGCGCCGATTCCGACAGGGAGCGCAGCTTCTGCTCGACCGTCACGCGGTAGGACGGGATTTCGCCGACCAGCCCCGTCACCTGCGTCGCGATCAGGAAGCCAAGCCCCAGGATCACGACGGTCGCGACGAGGATCGCACCCGAGATGGCGAAGATGCGGGGGATGCGGTGCCGCTGCAGCTTGATGACAATGGGCGCGAGAATGAAGGACAGAAGGATGCCGAGCGCGAAGGGAACGAAGATTTCACGCCCGAGATAAAGGATCGAAGACACGGCCAGGATCAGCACCGTTACCGCCAGCGCGGTGAACAAGGGCAGCGCGCGCCGAAGCATTTGCGAGGTAACGATATCCAAGGCAGCATCCTTTGGTCGCGCGAAACCGATCGCAGCGTCAACCTCGCCGAATGCTGGAAACGGAACGAGGTTCCTTGCCCGTTGCAAATTTCGAGCAGGACTCAATAGGGCTCGGGACAAAGGCCCGTTTGCTCCGCGCCCCCGGTAAAACTTTCCTCTCCGTCTCTTGTTGCCCTGGCTCCCTTGCGGGGCCGGCGATGCCGGCCGTAGAGCCGTTTCGATCCTCGCGATCTGTCTCGCGCGTCCCGTGCGGCTTCAGCCTGGATGGGCAAGGGCGGGGCTGGCCCGCTGGCTTCGGGATTGTCAACCAGGAAGGGTTTGGACGTGGAAACAGGCGATATTCTCTATTTTCCCGACAGGCCGTTCCATCACATCGGCATGGCCTATGACGCCAGAACCGTGATCCACGCCAATCACAAGAAGAACTTCCACAAGACATCCGACCAGTACGAAACCGGAAGCCAGAGCTTCTACATGTCGGAAGGGGCCGGAGTGGAGCATTTCCGGCCGCCTTGGGCGAAGTGCTCGAATGCCGACGCGCGCAAGGCGGAGTTGCAGCGGGTGGCCGACGCGATCGCGGCGGGCGCTGAGTACGGCAAGTATCGCGCTGTCAGGCTTTTTGCCGGGGACTCCGCCTTTGGGCCGGAGGCCTTCACGCGGCTGATGAAATATCGCGAGCGGTACGAGATGGGGAAGGCGACGCCCGACCGCTTTTCGAAGCCGGGCAACGAGGTGATCAAGACCGTAACCTGCTCCGAGGCCGTGATCATCGCCTATCAGCTGACGTTTCCGCTGGGAGAGAGGCCCTTCTTCATCAATCTCGACGGGGCTCACGCCATGCCCAATACGCTGAGAACATGGCTCAAGGCGAGCGGCTGGCATAAAACACGATAGGTTCAATCGATTTGATGGTCGCCACTTGCAAGACTGCGCGTTTTTGCATGGCTCCCTCGTCTTGGCGTCTCTTCTAAGAGGAACCGGAAGCGCCCATCTTCCTATCAACAGTTAGGAGAAGAAGATGAGCAGCACGTCCCGCATTCGCCAGTTCGGCCACCAGATCCGCAGCTTCGCCGACACGATGAGCGGCGCGGTCGCCTGCGCCGCTGCCGCCGAGGCCGGCAAGCGCCCGAGCCGTGCGGCGCTGAAATCGGCCGGCATCGACCCGGAAGCCTTCTACGGCATCAAGCGCGGCTGAACGCTGTCATCCTCTTCCGTTAACGACAAGGGGCAGCCCCTCGCAGGGCTGCCCTTTTTGCATGGCGTCTATGGGGAAGCGCTCAGTCCTCGTCGGAGGCCATGGCCGAGAGGAGCTTGCCACGGCCCCGAGCGCGCAGGATCATCGGCACGACCAGCGCGAGGACCGCGAGAGTCAGGAGCGTCACCGCCAGAACCGAGTGAACGAGAATGCTCGGGTCACCCTGGCTGATGGCCAGCGCCCGGCGCAGCTGCTGCTCGGCCATGGGGCCGAGGATCAGGCCGACGACGACAGGCGCGATCGGATAGCCGAAGCGGCGCAGCATGTAGCCGAGCAGGCCGAACAGAAGCAGCATCCCCAGTTCCACCGCCGAGGGATTGGCGCCGATGCAGCCGAGCGTCGCGAAGACGAGGATGCCGGCATAGAGCCAGGGGCGGGGGATCGTGAGCAGCCGGACCCAGACGCCGATCAGCGGCAGGTTCAGAACCACCAGCATCAGATTGGCGATCAGAAGGCTGGCGACGAGGCCCCAGACGATCTGCGGTGAGGTGATGAAGAGAAGCGGGCCGGGCTGAAGACCGAACTGCTGGAAGGCGGCGAGCATGATCGCGGCCGTCGCCGAGGTCGGAAGGCCAAGCGTCAGCAGCGGAACCAGCGTGCCGGCGGCCGAGGCGTTGTTGGCCGCCTCCGGGCCGGCGACGCCTTCGATCGCGCCATGGCCGAACTCTTCCGGGTGCTTGGAAAGGTTCTTCTCCATGGAGTAGGAGAGGAACGTGCCGATCTCGGCGCCGCCCGCCGGCATGGCGCCGATCGGGAAGCCGACCGCCGTGCCGCGCAGCCAGGGCTTCCAGGAGCGCTTCCAGTCTTCCTTGGTCATCCAGAGAGAGCCCTTCACGGCCTCGATCGTGTCGGGCGTGCGGCTGGCGGCGGCGGCGACCACGAGAGCTTCGCCGATGGCGAAGAGCGCGACAGCGAGCGTCGTCACTTCGATGCCGTCCAGAAGATTGGCCGAGATGCCGCCGAAGAGCGACGACAGGCTGGCCCAGAGCGCGTGCAGCGGGGCCGTCGGATCGGCCGCCATCTCACGGAAATACTTGGCGACGGGCGTTAGCGTCAGGCGCGCCTGACCGGTCTGCAGGTCGATGCCGACAAGGCCGAGCGTCAGGCCGAGCGCGAGGCTGGTGAGCCCGCGCAGCGCCGAGTCGCCGAAGGCGGCCGAGACGGTGACGAAGGCGAGGATCATCAGCGCGAAATATTCGGCCGGGCCGAAGGACAAGGCGAACGAGACGATGACCGGCGCCAGAAACGCAAGGCCCAGCGTCGCAATCAGGCCGGCGACGAAGGAACCGATGGCGGCCGTGGCGAGTGCGGGGCCGCCGCGCCCCTTGCGGGCCATCTTGTTGCCTTCGAGCGCGGTGATGATCGAGGCGCTTTCGCCCGGCGTGTTCAGAAGGATCGAGGTGGTCGATCCCCCGTACATGCCGCCATAGTAGATGCCGGCGAACATGATCAGCGAGCCGGCGGCGTCGAGCTGGTAGGTGACGGGCAGAAGCAGCGCGACCGTCAGCGCCGGGCCGATGCCCGGAAGCACGCCGACCGCCGTGCCGAGCGTCACACCGATCAGCGCGTAGAGAAGGTTCATGGGCTGGGAGGCCGTCATGAGGCCTTGGCCCAGAAGGGCGAATGTATCCATCGGCAGAACCCATGCGGGAAGGAAGGGGCGAGCCGCAGCGAGGCGGAGCGGATGCGGTGCGGTCGGGGCAGGGGGCGCTGAAGGCGCCGGGGCTCGTCCCGGTCTGCTGTGTTGAAGCGGCTGGCGTCGGCCGGCGAGCCGGGGGAGGCTCAAGGCACTCTCGCCAAAAGCCTGACTCCAGCGTTGCGTATGCGCTCAAGCGCCGAATGTGAAAGCCGAACCGGCTTTCACGCAAAGCCTTAAAAGAACAGGCGCTCCAGCGGACCCGCCGGCAGCGACAGGCGCAGAACCTGCGAGAACAGAATCCAGATACCAAGGCTCATGAGAATGCCGAGCGGCACCGAGAGATAGAGCTTTCGCTTGCCGAAGGCGCGGGCTGTGGCGGCGAAGAGCAGGCCTGTCGCGATCGAGAAGCCCGCCGTGTTCAGAAGGATCAGCTGCGCCGCGAGGCCGCCTACGATCCAGGCGATGGGGCCGAACTCGTCATGATCGCGCTCGGGAAACTCGCCGCGCCAGGCCTCGACGATGGTCCAGACCGAGAGCGCGAGAAGCACGGCGGCGATCACATAGGGGAAGGTCGCCGGGCCGATACGGGCATAGTTGCCGCCACCGATCCCACGCGCGTCCAGCCCGACGAGCAGGCCGAGAATGCCAATGCCGATGCCGATGGCCAGCGCCGCCCGATCGGGGCGGCGCGCAGGGTTGGACAGGTCGGTCATTACTGCACGAGACCGATCGCGGTGAGCACCTGCTTGGTGTCGGCGATGTTCTTGGCAAGCTCGGTCTTGAACGCGTCACCGGCCAGGAACGTGTTCTGCCAGTTGTTGCGCTCCAGAACCGCCTTCCACTCAGGGCTGGCGACCATCTTCTCCAGATTGCCGATCAGCGCGGTCTTCTGCTCGTCCGTGATGCCGGGCGCGCCGGCGACCATGCGCCAGTTCTGAAGGGTCATGTCGATGCCCGACTCCTTCAGGGTCGGGGCTTGCGAGCCCGCGACGCGCTGGGCGCCCGTGGTGGCGAGCAGGCGCAGCGTGCCCGCCTTCACTTGGGACTCGAACTCGCCATAGCCGGAAATGCCGGCCGCGACCTGCTGGCCCAGAATGGCCGCCAGAGCTTCGCCGCCGCCCGAGAAGGCGATGTAGTTGATGGCCTTGGGGTCCGCGCCCACGGCCTGGGCCAGGAGGCCGGCCGCGATATGGTCCGTGCCGCCGGCCGATCCGCCCGCGATCGCCACCGCGCCGGGGTTCTGCTTCATGGCCGCAGCCAGATCGGCGATCGTCTTGTAGGGGGAGGAGGCGGGCACGACGATCGCCTCGTCCTCGCCGGTGAGGCGGGCGAGCGGGGTCACTTCGTCCAGCGTGACAGGCGAATTGTTGGTCAGGATCGCGCCGACCATGACATAGCCGCCGACGAGCAGCGCGTCCGGGTTGCCCGACTTGGTGGAGACGAACTGCGCGAGGCCGATCGTGCCGCCGGCGCCCGGAACGTTGATCACCTGCACGTTGCGGGCGAGCTTGGTGTCCTGCAGCACGGTCTGCATGGCGCGGGCCGTCTGGTCCCAGCCGCCGCCCGGCGAGGCCGGGGCCATGATCTCATAGGCCGGCGCGGTCTGCGCCAGGGCCGAGGTGGAGGCGAGGGCGAGCGCGACGAAGGCGCCGACGATCAAGGACTTCATGTGGATTCCTCCCGAAACGAATACCGAATGGTTTTTGGCCGTGGACGGTCAAATCGCAGGGGAAGGGACGCAGCAAGAATCGAAATCGGTTGTGCCGGCGAATGTCCCTCCAGACATTCGGGCGGCGCGAAACGCGGCTGCAAGCGTTTCGCCGGTCTCGCATCGACTGCACGTCCAGCCTCCCCGGCCGTCGCGTCCAGACTAACCTCGCGGACCTGTCAAAAACCTGTCAGGCGGCTCGGGTGTTTTGGAATTGTTAAAGGTTTCAATGAGGGGAGACGATTTCCTGCCATGTGGCAAGGAAGCGCTCACGCCGCTGCCGGTCGAGGCCGACGAGAAGTGAGGGGCCGAAGCGGATCGGCTGCACCGCGCCTTGACCGAGCGAGGCGATGCGATCGGCCGTCCAGCGCCCGTCCGCGCCGGGCAGAAGCGCGCCAAGCGCGGCCGGGCCGGCGAGGATCGCCTGACCGGTGGGTGAGAGGGCGAACTCGATGAAGGCTTCGGCGAGTTCGGGCTGCGGGGCGTCTTCGGGGATGAGAAGCGAGCGGGAAAACACGAGCACGTAATCGTCCGGCACGACGATGCCGATCGGCGCGCCGGCATCGGCCCGCGCGAAGGCATAGGAGCCGATGATATTGTAGCCGATCGCAAGATCCCCGGTCGCGATCCGGTCGAGGATTTCAGGACTGGAAGCGGTGAGTTGCACCCGCGCTCGCCCGAAGGCGGCGGCCAGACGCCAGAAATAGGAGGAGATGGCCTGATCCTGCGTCGCCAGGAGATAGCCGACGCCGCTGCGCGCGACATCATAGGTGCCGACGCGGCCGAGAAAGCGCTGCGGCTCACGCTCCAGAAGCTCGGCCAGTTCCAGATGGGTGCGCGGCGCTTCCTCGGGCTTCACGAGGTTGGTGTTGTAGACGATCACGGCCGGCTCGAAGGTGAAGCCGAAGACCTCCGAGCGCCAGCGCGCCCAATCGGGGATCGCGGCGAGCCGCGTCGGCGCGAAGGGGCGCACCAGCCCTTCGTTGACGAGCTTCACCTGAAGATCGGAGGCCGAACTGACTACGAGATCGGGCACGGCCTTCTGCGCCGACACCAGCTGATCATAGACCGCCCGGCTTTCGTTTTCCTCGTAAGCAACGGCGATGGTCGGATGGGCCGCCTGAAAGGCGCGGATGAGATGGGAGAAAAGCCCCGTGTCGGTCGCGCCCAGAATGTGAAGCGTGGCCGCCGCCGGCTTTTCGCGCGCTGGGAAGTCGGCAGCGGCCTCGGCCGGGCGCGCGGCGAGAAACGCGCCGGTGATGGCGGTGAGCAGCGCCAGGAGGGCGAGCACGTGACGGCGATCCGGCCCTGGCGGCTGTGAAGCCGGTGCGGCCTCGGCCGGCAGGCGAAGATGCACGGCGAGCCCGCCGCCTTCGCGGTCGCGCAGCAGCACCGCGCCGCGATGGGCCTCGGCCACGCGCGCGACGATGGCGAGCCCCAGGCCCGAGCCGCCCCGGTCGATCCGCGAGCCCGCCTCGCCCCGGCGGAAGCGGCCGAAGACGAGGGGCTTTTCATGGTCGGGAATGCCCGGACCCCGGTCGCGCACGGCGATGTCGAGCGCCGGGCCGTCCCGCGCAATCGAAATCTCCACCTCGCCCTCGCTATAGCGCAGGGCATTGTCCACGAGGTTGCGGATGGCTTCGCGCAGCACCACGCGGTCGACATCAAGCTCCGCCTCGGCAGCATCGGGCGCGATGGAAAGGCTCACCCGATCCGACAGATCGGGGCTGAGGCGTCGCACCACTTCCTGCGCCAGCGGGGCGACGGGTGTGGGCTCGGGCTGGTTTTCGAGACGGTGCGTCACGGTCGCGTCCATCAGAAGCTGCGAGACGAGCTGGCTCGCCTGCACGGCCCCCTCGTGAATGCGCTCCACATCGCGCCGCAGCGCGGCCGGGTCGCGCTCGGCCAGCGCCAGCTCGGCCTGCGCGCGCAGCGAGGCCAAGGGCGTGCGCACCTCATGCGCGGCTTCCGCCACCAGCGCCTCCAGCCGCTCGCGCGCGAGCTTCAGCCGGGCGGTGAAACCGTTCAGCGCACCGACGAGCTGCGCGGTCTCGGACGGGGCGGGGAGTTCGACGGGCGAGAGATCGTCGGGCGAGCGCTCGCGTAAGTGCGTCTCCAGCGACAGGAGCGGAGCGAAGGCGCGCCCGATCCCGGCCCAGAGAAGCAGCAGCGCCAGAAGCGTCAGAAGAAGGATCGGCCAGAGGGCGTTGTGCAGAATCTCGCGTGCCAGAGCGTCCCGCTCGCCGCGCGTTTCGGCGACGCGGATCGTCACCCAGCCTGTGCCCTCGGCGGTGGAGACGAGCCGCCCGACGCTCGCCACGCGCACCCTGTCGTCGCGGTAGGCCTTGTCGGCGAAGACGGGATCGCTGCCCGTGGCCGGGGCCAGCCCCTCGGACAGGTCGGCTTCGCCCGTGACGTTCTGCCCTTGCGGCGACTCCACGGCGTAGAATATGCGGTCCTCGCCCGAGAACATGGCGAAGGAGGCGAGCGGCAGTTCCACCGTGACCCGGCCGGCCTCCAGCTGCACCGCGCCGCCGATCGTCAGCGCGGAGGCGGCGAGCAGCCGGTCGAAGGCTCGGTCCGAGGCGCGCTCGGCATAATCGCGAACATAGAGAACCAACGCGAAGGCGGCGGCCAGAAGCAGCGCCCCGCCAAAGACGAGAATGCGCTTGCGGATCGAGACGGGGCGTTTGGCCCGCGCGGTCTTGCGCCGATCCGCGCGGGCGAAGGTCGGCGGCATCAACCGCCCAGCCGCTCGCCGGTCGCCTTGGGCTTGCCGGCAGGCTCGCCGGCGACGCGCGCGACATAGCCCGCCCCGCGCACGGTGGCGATTTCCACCGAGGCGCCTTCCAGCTTGCGGCGCAGGCGCGAGACGTAAAGCTCCAGCGCGTTGGTCGAGACCATCTCGTCATAGGAGAAGAGCTGCGCCATCAGCTGCTCCTTCTGCACCACGACGCCTGGCTTTGAGAGAAGGATTTCGAGCAGGCGAAACTCGCGCCGGCCGAGATCCACAGCCCGGCCGCCGACGGTGACGAGATGGCCCGCCATGTCCATTTCCACGTCGCCGACCCGCGCCAGACTGGTGGTCTGCCCGGCCGGGCGGCGCAGGAGGGCGCGCAGCCGCGCTTCGAGTTCGCGCAAATCAAAGGGTTTGACGAGATAATCGTCCGCGCCCTGATCCAGAAGGCTGATCTTGTCGTCAATCTCGGCTCGCGCGGTGACGACGAGAACCGGCACGCTGGAGCGCCCTCGCCTCAGCTCGGCGATCACGGAAATGCCGTCGCGCCCTGGCAGCGAGAGATCGAGGATCACCGCGTCGAACGGCTCCAGCGCGAAGGCTTCCAGCGCATCCTCGCCCGAGCGCACCCATTCGACCGAATGGCCGGCATTGCGCAGGTGCCGGTTCACCGCGTCGCCCAGCCCCTCATTGTCTTCCACCAGAAGCATACGCATGGCGACGGGCTGCCTGTTCCATCCCCGGACATTCGATCCGATGTCAGCATAGGGAGGCACCGGCGGTTTGCAAACCGTCCGGCGTCTCTGTCGCGGTGGCTCACGGTGGAAGGTGGTTGATCCCAAGGCGGTACACCACTTATCCCCCAGACAACGCCGCGCCACTCTGGCGCGCGGGGAACGAGGGGGCCGTTGGCCATGGACAAGATCGCGCGCGTGGGCCTTGCGGCCGAACTTCTGGCCTATGCGCAGGAGCGTGGTCCCGTCACGGTCGGCCTTGCGGGCGCGGGCCAGATGGGCACCGATCTCATGGTTCAGCTTCTTCTGATGCCGGGCGTCCGTCTCGGCGCGGTCTCGACCTCCAAGGCCGACCGCGCGCGCGAGACGCTGCGCTTTGCCGGCTACGAGGCGGGCGCGGGGCGCTCGGCCGAAACCCCTGCCACTGTCGATGCCGCGATCGAGGCCGGCGATGTCGCGATCGTCGAGGATTTCCGCATCTTCTGCGCGGCGGGGCGGATCGATGTCGTGATCGACGCGACGGGCAGCCCCAGCGCGGGCACGCGCATTGCGCTCGAAGCCTTTCGCAACGGCAAGCATGTGGTCATGCTGAATGTCGAGGCCGACATCACGATCGGCCGCTATCTCAAGGCCGAGGCCAAGCGCGCGGGCGTCGTCTACACGGGCGCAGCCGGCGACGAGCCGCAATCGACCATCGAACTGATCGGCCTTGCCCAGTCGCTCGGGCTCGACATCGTCTGCGCGGGCAAGGGCAAGAACAACGCGCTCGACTTCTCCGCCGTCCCGGCCGATTACGAGGCGGAAGCGGCCCGGCGCAACATGAATGCGCGGATGCTGGTGGAGTTCGTGGACGGCTCCAAGACCATGGTGGAAATGACCGCCATCGCCAATGCGACGGGCCTCAAACCCGACGTGCCGGGGATGCACGGGCCGGACGCCTCGTCCGAGCGCTTGGCACAGGTTCTCTGCTCGAAGGAGGATGGCGGCATTCTTTCGCGCCCCGGCTGCGTGGATTACACGATCGGCAAGGGCGTCGCGCCCGGCGTCTTCTGCATCGTAAAACCCCGGCACCCGCGCGTTCTGGAGCGCATCGCCGATCTCAAGGTCGGCCCCGGCCCCTGCTTCGCCCTCTACCGCCCGTTCCACCTCACCTCCATCGAGGTGCCGCTGTCGGCGATCCATGCCGTGATGCGCGGCGCGCCGCATCTGGAGCCGCTCGACCGTCCGGTCGGCGAATGCATCGCCGTCGCCAAGCGTGACCTGGCCGTGGGCGAGACGCTCGGGCGCATCGGCGAAACCCAGTATCGCGGCTTCGCCATGACCTGGGAGGACGCGCGCGCGGCCGGCGGCCTGCCGCTGGGTCTGGCGGAAGGCAGCGTTGTGACGAAAGCGATCAAGGCCGGCGAGAAGCTCACTTACTCCAACTGCGCGCCGGATGCCTCGCTGGAGGTGACGCAGATTCGCCGGCTTCTGGACGAGGCGGACGCGCGGTTCGTGGGGGCTTGATTTGGAGGGCTCGATCCTTGGGATCGAGCGCTTCGCGATGACTGTCTCAACTGCGTATTCGAAAGGCCTTTGACCAAAGGCTCATGGAAGCGGGGCATCGAACGTGCAGGAAACCGCCGCAGATGCCGCGCGCCTTCAGGCTTGTGTGGAAGCAGCCCATTCCGACGCTGCCAAAAGCGAATGTATCGGAACGGTCGTTCGCTCCTGTGAGAGTGCTTCCTCCCAAGAACCTGTTTCCATCCAAACCCATTTCTGCCGGTCGCGAGAGGCTGGGGCCTGGGACCGGCTGCTGAACAGCAACTTCAGACGGCAGCTCGAGATGATACAAGGCGATGCCGACGATGGTCCCGCGTTGAAGGCGAGACAGATCGAAACGTTGCGGGTGGCTCAACGGCTCTGGGTTCAAATTCCGCGACGCCGAGATGGATCGAATGGAAGCGAACTCGCAAGGCACGGCATCGACTCGGGTCTTGGCCAATGTCGAATTCGTCAGAATGGACATGACGCCAGCCGTGCGATCGAACTGGATTGATCTTCGTAAAGGCTGAAGAAAGCGGCGCCGTCTGCTGGAGAACGCAGATCGTGTCGCTTCCAGGCCGCCCCGCCTAAGACTTGTAGCGGAGCGGCAACGTCACGGATTTGCTGGCTCCCGATGGCGGAGACGCGAACGGGCTGGCCCGGCGCACGACGTCGAGCGCCGCTTGATCCACGACCGGATTGCCGGACGAGCGCGCCAAGCGGATGTCGGATGCCGCACCCGATGGGCCGACCGTGAACGTTACCGTCGCCGTGCCGCCTCCACCGCGACGAAGTGTGCGCGTGAAGCGCATGACGCGAGCCCGAACCTGCGATTGCCAGCGTGCCTCATCCGTTGCTGAGGGGGATTTGGGCGCTCCCTGCGTCGAGGGCGCGTTGGACGCTTGCGAGGCGCGAGAGGGAGGCGGGGCGGCGCGCGGCTTCTGCGCGCGAGGCTTGGCCTCTTCGCGCGGGCGCTCGCGGCGGGGCTTGGGCGCTGCCTTTCGCTCCGGCACCTTCTCCGCGACGCGCGGGCGCTCCGGCGGCGTCGGGCGCGGCAGCGGCACGGGCGCATTCGCCGCCACCTCCGGCGGCGCTTCCATCTTGGGGAGCTCGGGCAGCGGCTCGGGTTCCACCACCGGCTCGGGCGGCGGCGGTTCGGGCTGGGGCTCCGGCTCCACGACCGGCTCGGGGACGGGCGGCTCCGGCTCGGCCACAGGCTCCGGCGGCGCGGGCTCCGGGGGCGCGGGTTCCGGCGGAACAGGTTCGGGCGGCGGCGCGATGGGTTCGGGCGTCGGCTCCGGTGTCGGTTCGGGCTGTGGCTCGGGCGGTGCCTCTTCGGGGGGCGCTTCGGTCAGCGGGGCGTCAGCGGCCGGGGCGCTCGGTGGCGGCGCGGGTGGGGCAAGGTCGATCAGGACGGCCGCGTCCGGCGCGCCCTGCGGAGGCGCGACGGGTGGGGGTATCTGCGAGACGAAGAAGGCCGCGCTGGCATGGACCGCGACCATGGCGATCGCGGCCGTGCTCCAGCGCAGCGAGTCCAGCCAGCGTCCGCCGCGCTCTCCCGAAGCTGAGATGGGAAGGGTCATGAGATGGGGCCGTCAGGGCTGGGCGGCGGGCGCGGCGGGAGCCTCCGGGCTTGGTGCCGATTCCAGCCCGACCAGCGCGATCTTGAGATAGCCGGCCGAGCGTAGGAGGTTCATCACCTCCATCAGATCGCCATAGGCGACCTTTTCGTCGGCGCGCAGGAAGATGCGCTCGTCGCGCTTGCCCCCTGTCTTGGCGTCGAGCGCGGCCTGGAGCGCGCCGCGATCCAGCGGCTGTTCGCCAAGCGTCAGGTTCAGATCGTCCGACACGGTGAGGAACAGAGGCTCGTTCGGGCGCTCCTGCGGCTGTGCGTTGGACACGGGCAGATCCACCGGCACGTCCACGGTGGAGAGGGGCGCGGCCACCATGAAGATGATCAGGAGAACCAGCACCACGTCGATGAAGGGCGTGATGTTGATGTCGGCGAGTTCGCTGGTGTCGTCGTCGTCACCGCTGCTGCGAAGGCTCACTCCCATGGTTTCACTCCGCCGCGACGCGTGAGGGGCCGCGCAGGACGGCCGCCGTCTTGGCCCGGTCGAGATCGCGCGAGAGGTGCTGGAGCACGCCGGCCGAGGCATCGGCCAGAACCGCCTTGTAGCCGCCGATGGCGCGGGCGAACACGTTGTAGATGATCACGGCGGGAATGGCCGCGACGAGGCCGATGGCGGTTGCGAGCAGCGCTTCGGCAATGCCCGG
This sequence comes from Aureimonas sp. D3, assembly GCF_001463805.1. Taxonomy (NCBI): domain Bacteria; kingdom Pseudomonadati; phylum Pseudomonadota; class Alphaproteobacteria; order Hyphomicrobiales; family Aurantimonadaceae; genus Aureimonas; species Aureimonas sp. D3. The sequence goes on from NZ_BBWM01000062.1 coordinate 17,258, forward strand.
CGCGACCACGGCGAGATTGGTCGTGTTGGCCTTCGAGATGCCGATGAAGGAGTTCATGATGCCCCAGACCGTGCCGAACAGACCGATGAAAGGGGCGGTGGAGCCGATGGTCGCCAGAAGGCCCGTGCCGCGCGCCATGCGCCGTCCCGCGCGCGCCTCGATGCGCTGAAGCGCGGTCGCCACGCGCTCCTTCACGCCCTCGGAGGGCAGGCCGCTCGAGCGCTCGCGCTCGGCAACGGCCGTGCGCACCATGGCGGCGACGGGGCCGCCGCGCCAGCCGGCCGCCTCCAGCTCGTCGCCCTCTGGCAGGCCCTTGGCCTCGGCGAGGCGGCGCACGCCGCGCTGCGCCCGGCCGCGCGCGCCCACGAGTTCCAGCACCTTGGCGAGCCAGATCGTCCAGGTGACGACGGAGGCGAAGGCGAGACCCGCCATGACCGACTTCACCACGATGTCGGCCGCCATGAACATGCCCCAGGCGGAAAGGTCATGTCCGGTTCCGAGCGCGCCGGCTGGGGTGGTGTCATTGCCTTGCGCGAAGGCGGTGGCGGTGGTTTGGCCTTCGATGCTGGGCGTGACGGCCGGCATCGAGGTCTGCGCGGGCGGCGCGGCGAAGGACGCGTCGGGCGCGCCGGTGGATGGAGCCGGCTGGGCTTCCGTCGGAGTGGGGGCGCTGGAGGCTCCGCTCGCCTGTGCCTGTGCCGGGGTCTGCGTCGCAGCGGGGGCGGCTGGCGACGCGCCACCCTCCTGCGCCAGCGCCGGGCCGGCCAAGAGCAGGGAGGCGAGAAGCGCGGGGACGATCAGGCGCGAGCGCGCCGTCTCGCCGGCCTGCGCCGGTGTCGCGGTGGGTCGGAGTCCGAGCATGGCGGAGCCTTCCGGTTGGTGGGGGGCGAGCGTCGCGGGTCTCGGCCCTCTGCCGGCCGTCGCGAGATTGTCGCCGATACATGATTAATCAAGTCATGTTTTCCATAGGCGAAGCGCCGCTCTCGCATCAAGCCCCTTTTTCCCATGCGGATTTATCCATCCACGGCCATCGACGGATGCGCCGGCTGCTCCATCTCCGGCCCCGAGACGACGCCGTCCCTTGTTCGGCCATGGAAAAGGCCTGCCGCCTTTTCCGCCCTCGACGCATTTCGTCTCGAAGGACGAAGGATTCCGCCATGAGCGCTCTGCCCAAGACCCCGACCGACGAGAGCACGAGCCAGAAGGGCTCGGCCCAGCTCGCCATCGACACGATCCGCACCCTGTCCATGGACGCCGTGCTGAAGGCCCATTCGGGCCATGTCGGCGCGCCTCTCGGGCTCGCGCCCACGGCCTATGCGCTTTGGACCGAGTTCATGCGCTACGACCCCTCCGCGCCGGACTGGCCGAACCGCGATCGGTTCGTGCTGTCGGTCGGCCATGGTTCGATGCTGCTCTATTCGGTCCTGCATCTGGCGGGCGTCGAGGAGATCGACGCGCATGGCAAGAAGACTGGTCAGCCGGCCGTCTCGCTGGACGACATCAAACAGTTTCGCCAACTGTCCTCCAAGACGCCGGGCCACCCGGAATACCGGATGACGACGGGCGTCGAGACGACGACGGGTCCGCTCGGGCAGGGCTGCGGTAATTCGGTCGGGATGGCGCTGGCCGAGCGCTGGCTGGCGGCGCGCTACAACAAGCCCGACGCCCAGCTGTTCGACCATGACGTCTTCGTCCTGTGCGGCGACGGCGACATGATGGAGGGCGTCGCCTCCGAAGCCGCCTCCATGGCCGGCCATCTCAAGCTCTCGAACCTCTGCTGGATCTACGACAACAACAAGGTTTCGATCGAAGGCTTCACCAATCTCACCTTCTCCGAGGACGTGGCCGAGCGCTTCCGCGCCTATGGCTGGAAGACGCTGCATGTCACGGATGGCAATGATCTGGGTGCCATCCGCGAGGCGCTGACCGAGTTCCGCGCGACCGACGACCGGCCGACCCTGATCGTGGTGGATACCGTGATCGGCTATGGCCTTCAGAAGCAGCAGGGCACGGCTTCTGCCCATGGCGAGGCCTTCGACGCCGAGGATGTGAAGGGCGCCAAGCGCTTCTACGGTTGGCCGGAGGATCAGAGCTTCCTCGTGCCGGACGGGGTGGCGGAAGCCTTCCACGCGGCGGTAAGTGAGCGCGGTCGCCCGCTGCGCGAGAAGTGGGAAGCCGACTTCGCGCGCTACGCCAAGGCCTATCCCGAGCTGGCGGCGCAGATCGAGGCCATGCGCGCCGGTCGCCTGCCGGAGGGTTGGGACAAGGCCCTTCCGAGCTTCGAGCCCGACGCCAAGGGCGTCGCCTCGCGCGATGCCGGCGGCAAGGTGCTGAACGCCATTGCCGAGACCGTGCCCTATCTCGTCGGCGGTTCGGCGGATCTCGCACCCTCCAACAAGACCAAGCTCGGCTTTGCCGATGCCGGCTCCTTCGGGCCGGACAACTATGCCGGGCGCAACCTGCATTTCGGCATTCGCGAACACGCGATGGGCGCGATCGCCAATGGCATGGCGCTCTCCTATGTGCGCTCCTACGCTTCCACCTTCCTCGTCTTTTCCGACTATATGCGCGCGCCCGTGCGCCTGTCGGCCATCATGGAAATCCCGGTGGTCTGGGTCTTCACCCATGATTCCATCGGCGTGGGCGAAGACGGGCCGACGCATCAGCCGATCGAGCATCTGGCGAGCCTGCGCGCCATTCCCGGTCTCAACACGATCCGTCCCTGCGACGCCAACGAGACGGCGGAAGCCTGGCGCGTCGCTATGGAGCAGACGCATGAGCCGACCGCGCTCGTCCTGTCGCGTCAGCCTCTGCCGACGCTGGACCGCACGAAATACGCGCAGGCCTCGGGCCTGAAGCGCGGCGGCTATGTGCTCGCCGGCGATCCGAACGAGGTGCCCGACATCATCCTGATCGGCACGGGCTCGGAAATCTCGCTCTGCATCGAGACCTATGAGAGCCTCAAGGCGGAAGGCATCAAGGCCCGCGTCGTGTCGCTGCCCTCTTGGGAGCTTTACGAGAAGCAGGATCAGGCCTATCGCGACAGCGTTCTGCCGCCCGAAATCATGGCGCGCGTCGTGGTGGAGCAGGCCGGCTCCATGGGCTGGGACCGCTATGTCGGCGCCAAGGGGGCCAAGGTCACCATGTCCACCTTCGGCGCGTCCGCGCCTCTCGCCAAGCTCCAGCAGAAGTTCGGCTTCACCGCCGAGGCGGTGCTGGCCAAGGCCAAGGAGCAGATCGCGGCCCGCAAGGGCTGACATGTCCCCGCCGCCCCTCCGGCCGCGTGCCGGGCGGGCACCGCTGGGTTCGGCCCTTGGGAGGGCGGCCGCACCCGTTCCCATTTGATTGTCGAAGAGAAGACCCTATGCAGATCGCGATCATCGGCCTTGGCCGAATGGGCGGCAATATCGCCCGACGCCTGATGAACCACCGCCACGAAGCCTTCGTGTTCGACCGCAACGCGGAGGCCGTCTCGGCGCTCGCGGGCGAGGGGGCCAAGGGCGCGGCCTCGCTGGAGGAGCTGGCCGGCCAGTTCTCCGGCCGCCGCGTGTTCTGGGTCATGCTGCCGGCCGGCGAGCCGACCGAGGCGACGATCCGCGATCTCACCCCGCTCTGCCGCGAGGGCGACGTGATCATCGACGGCGGCAACACGTTCTACAAGGACGACATTCGCCGCGCCGCCGAGTTGAGGCCGCATGGCATTCAGTATGTCGATGTCGGCACCTCGGGCGGCGTCTGGGGTCTGGAGCGCGGCTATTGCATGATGATCGGCGGGCCGGAGGACACGGTGCGCGATCTCGACCCGATCTTCGACGCCCTGGCACCGGGCTATGGGGACATCGAGCGCACGCGCGGGCGCAACACGCCGGACGATCGCGCCGAGCGCGGTTATATCCATGCCGGTCCGGCCGGCGCGGGCCATTTCGTGAAGATGGTCCATAACGGCATCGAATACGGCCTCATGCAGGCCTATGCCGAAGGCTTCGACATTCTGAAGACGAAGAATTCCGAGCATCTGCCGGAGAACGAACGCTTCGACTTGAATTTGCCCGACATCGCCGAAGTCTGGCGGCGCGGCTCGGTCATCTCCTCCTGGCTGCTCGATCTCACCGCCATCGCGCTGGCGGGCGACAAGGATCTGGCGAAATTCTCCGGCAATGTCGCCGATTCCGGCGAAGGCCGCTGGACGCTGGAAGCGGCGATGGAAGAGGCCGTCCCGGTCAACGTGCTTTCGGCCGCGCTCTATGCCCGCTATCGCTCCCGCCAGGAGGCGACCTTCGGCGACAAGATGCTGTCCGCCATGCGCTTCGGCTTCGGTGGCCATGTCGAGATTCCGCAATAGGCCTTAAGGCCCATCGGGCTCTTGCTCCTTCTCGACGGGCGCGGCATTCGTTCCGCGCCCGTTTCCTGTTCCCGAACTCTCCGCAAGGTCTCGATGTCCCTCGATCCCGCGCTCGCCGCCTCCATCCGCCTTGTCGTGTCCGATATCGATGGAACACTGGTGCGCAACGACAAAAGCCTGTCGGAGCGCACGCTCCAGGCCGTCGCCCGCGCGCGTGCGGCGGGCATCGCCTTCACGCTGGTCAGCGCCCGCCCGCCGAGCGGCCTCGGCGAACTGGTGGAGCGGCTGGGGATCGAGGGCGCGGTCGGGGCCTTCAATGGCGGCACCCTGTTCGAGCCGGGCGGGCGCATCGTGGAGGCGCATCGCCTGAGTGAAGCGGATGCGCGCCGCGCGGTCGAGCTTCTGGACGAGGCCGGCCTTCCCATCTGGGTCTTCGCCGACGGGCTCTGGATCGCGCGCGACGACAGCACCCAGCATGGCGCGATGGAGCGGCGCGCCTCGCGCGTCGAGCCGACCATCGCGTCGGACTTTTCGCTTTGGCTGGGGCGGGCCGACAAGATCATGGGCGTTTGCGACGATCACGCGCTGGTCCGCCGGCTGGAAGCCTCGGTCGGCGCGGCGCTCGGCCCCAGCGCCAATGTCGTGCGCTCGCAGCCCTATTTTCTGGACGTGACGACGGCGGCCGCCAACAAGGGCGCGGGCGTCGAGGCGCTGGCGCGCGCCGCCGGCATCCCCTTGGAGGCCACCGCCGCGATCGGCGACATGGCGAACGATGTGCCGATGTTCGCCCCGGTCGGCCTGTCGGTCGCCATGGGGCAGGCCCCCGAGGAGGTGCGCGCACAAGCGCGCCATGTCACCGCCAGCAACGAAGAGGATGGCGTCGCCCAGTTGCTGGACCAACTCGTGGTGGCACGCAGCTGAGGACATTCAGCGGCGAGCACGGAAGGGAGCGCTGCCGCATTCCCGGCCTCTCGTCCAATGTCCCGCTCGCCAAGCGGTTTCCGTTCATATAAAGCGATCTTTATATGATGATGGCGCGCCGGGTCGTGCGCCGATCCTCGGAGCCCGTGCCATGAGCCTCGTCAGCGACACCCTCTTCGCCTCGCCCAGCCGTCCGCGCGAGGACGTCTGGACGGCGCTGCGCAAGGCGGCGCGCGAGCGCATCCTGATCCTCGACGGCGCGATGGGCACGCAGATCCAGGGGCTCGGCCTTCAGGAGGAGCATTTCCGGGGCGATCGCTTCCATGATTGCACCTGCCATCTCCAGGGCAACAACGATCTTCTGGTCCTGACCCAGCCCAAGGCGATCGAGGACATTCACTTCGCCTATCTCATGGCCGGGGCGGATATCGTCGAGACCAACACGTTTTCGGGCACCACCATCGCGCAGGCCGACTACGCGATGGAAGCGGTGGTCTACGAGCTGAACCGCGAGGGCGCGGCCGTCGCTCGCCGCGCTTGCGCGCGCGCCGAAGCCGCCGATGGCCGCCGCCGCTTCGTGGCGGGCGCC
>NZ_BBWM01000063.1:0-118136 GCF_001463805.1 Aureimonas sp. D3
GAAGCCGCCGATGGCCGCCGCCGCTTCGTGGCGGGCGCCATCGGCCCGACCAACCGCACCGCCTCGATCTCCCCGGACGTCAACAATCCCGGCTACCGCGCCGTCACCTTCGATGATCTGCGCGTGGCCTATGCGACCCAGGTGCGCGGCCTCGTGGACGGCGGCTCCGACATTATCCTGATCGAGACGATCTTCGACACGCTGAACGCCAAGGCGGCGATCTTCGCGGCCGAAGAGGTCTTCGCGGAAGCCGGCATCTCGCTGCCGGTCATGATCTCGGGCACGATCACCGATCTCTCCGGGCGCACGCTTTCGGGCCAGACACCGACGGCCTTCTGGCATTCGGTGCGCCACGCCAAGCCCTTCACGATCGGCCTCAACTGCGCGCTCGGCGCCGAGGCCATGCGCCCGCATCTGGCCGAACTCTCCGGCGTCGCGGATACGTTCCTCTGCGCCTATCCCAATGCCGGTCTGCCCAACGAGTTCGGCCAGTACGACGAGACGCCGGACGCGATGGCCGCGCAGGTGCGCGGCTTTGCCGAAGAGGGGCTGATCAACATCGTCGGCGGCTGCTGCGGCTCGACGCCGGAGCACATCCGCGCCATCGCCGAAAGCGTGGCGGGCCTCGCGCCCCGCGCGGTGCCGAAGCTCGCGCCCATGATGCGCCTGTCGGGCCTAGAACCCTTCACGCTCACCAAGGACATTCCCTTCGTCAATGTCGGCGAGCGCACCAATGTCACGGGCTCGGCCAAGTTCCGCAAGCTGATCACCGCCGGCGACTATGCCGCCGCGCTGGACGTGGCGCGCGATCAGGTGGCCAACGGCGCGCAGATCATCGACGTCAATATGGACGAGGGGCTGATCGACTCGAAAGCCGCGATGGTCGAGTTCCTCAACCTCGTCGCCTCCGAGCCCGACATCGCCCGCGTGCCGGTGATGATCGACAGCTCCAAATGGGAGGTGATCGAGGCCGGCCTGCAATGCGTGCAGGGCAAGCCCATCGTCAATTCCATCTCCATGAAGGAAGGCGAGGAAGCCTTCCTCCACCACGCCCGCCTGTGCCGTCTCTATGGCGCGGCGGTGGTGGTCATGGCCTTTGACGAGGAAGGACAGGCCGACAGTTTCGAGCGCAAGGTCGCGATCTGCTCACGCGCCTACAAGCTTCTGACCGAGAACGGCTTTCCGCCGGAGGACATCGTCTTCGACCCCAACGTCTTCGCGGTCGCGACCGGCATCGAGGAGCATGACGGGTACGGGGTCGCCTTTATCGAGGCGACACGCACGATCCGGCAAACGCTGCCCCACGCCCATATTTCGGGCGGCGTGTCGAACCTCTCCTTCTCGTTCCGCGGCAACGAGCCGGTGCGCGAGGCCATGCACGCCGTGTTCCTCTACCACGCCATTCAGGTTGGCATGGACATGGGCATCGTGAATGCCGGCCAGCTCGCCGTCTACGACACGATCGACCCGGACCTGCGCGAGGCCTGCGAAGACGTGGTGCTGAACCGGCCGGGCCGCGAGGGCAAGAGCCCGACCGAGCGCCTTCTGGAGATCGCCGAGCGCTATCGCGGCACGGCCGGCAAGGAGGCCAAGGCCAAGGATCTGACCTGGCGCGAAGGCACGGTCGAGGAGCGGCTGTCCCACGCCCTCGTCAACGGCATCACCGAATATATCGAGGCCGATACGGAAGAAGCGCGCCTCAAGGCCGAGCGCCCGCTTCATGTGATCGAAGGGCCGCTGATGGCCGGCATGAACGTCGTCGGCGATCTCTTCGGCGCGGGCAAGATGTTCCTGCCGCAGGTCGTGAAGTCCGCCCGCGTCATGAAACAGGCCGTCGCCCATCTCCTGCCCTATATGGAGGAGGAGAAGCGCCTCAACGGCGGCTCCGAGCGCTCCAGCGCCGGCAAGATCCTGATGGCGACGGTGAAGGGCGATGTCCACGACATCGGCAAGAACATCGTCGGCGTCGTTCTCGCCTGCAACAATTACGAGGTGATCGACCTCGGCGTCATGGTGCCCGCCGCCAAGATCCTCGAAACCGCCAAGGCCGAGAAGGTCGACGTGATCGGGCTCAGCGGCCTCATCACGCCCTCGCTGGACGAGATGGTGCATGTCGCCTCGGAGATGGAGCGCGAGGGCTTCGACGTGCCGCTGCTGATCGGCGGGGCGACGACGAGCCGCGTCCACACGGCGGTGAAGATCGATCCGCGCTATCGCAAGGGACAGACGGTCTATGTCATCGACGCTAGCCGCGCCGTCGGCGTCGTGTCCAACCTTCTCTCGCCCGATGGGCGGGCGAGCTATGCCGAAGGCATCCGCCGCGAATACGAGACCGTCGCCGAGAAGCACGCGCAGGCCGAGGCGGAGAAGCAGCGCCTGCCCCTGGCGCGCGCGCGGGAGAACCGCCAGCAGATCGACTGGTCGAGCGCCCGCCCGGCCAAGCCCACGTTCCTAGGGATTCGCACCTTCGAGACCTGGGATCTCGCCGATCTCGCCCGCTATATCGACTGGACGCCCTTCTTCCAGACCTGGGAGCTGAAGGGTCGCTATCCCGCGATTCTGGAGGACGAGGCGCAAGGGGCGGCCGCGCGCCAGCTTTGGGACGACGCGCAGGCCATGCTGCGCCAGATCGTGGAGGAAGGCTGGTTCCGCCCGCGCGCCGTGGTCGGCTTCTGGCCGGCCAATGCGGTGGGCGACGATGTCAGGCTCTTCACGGATGAGGCGCGGGTCACGGAACTCGCGACCTTCTTCACCCTGCGCCAGCAGCTCTCCAAGCGCGGCGACCGGCCGAACGTAGCGCTCGCCGATTTCGTCGCGCCGGTGGAAACGGGCCTCGCCGACTATCTCGGCGGCTTCGTGGTGACGGCCGGCATCGAAGAGGAAGAGATCTCGAACCGCTTCGCCAAGGCCAATGACGACTATGCCGCCATCATGGTGAAGGCGCTGGCCGATCGCTTCGCCGAGGCCTTCGCCGAGCGGATGCACGAGCATGTGCGCCGCGATCTCTGGGCCTATGCGCCGGACGAAAGCTTCGCGCCCGAAGAGCTGATCGCCGAGCCCTATGCGGGCATTCGTCCCGCGCCTGGCTATCCCGCCCAGCCCGACCACACGGAAAAGGTCACGCTCTTCAAGCTGCTGGACGCCGAAGCGCAGACCGGCGTCACGCTGACGGAAAGCTACGCCATGTGGCCGGGCTCCTCGGTTTCGGGCCTCTACTTCTCCCATCCCGAAAGCTATTATTTCGGCGTCGCCAAGGTGGAGCGCGATCAGGTCGAAGACTATGCCAACCGCAAGGGCATGGCCGTCGCCGAGGTCGAGCGCTGGCTCGGGCCGGTGCTGAACTACGTGCCGACGGCGCGGGGGTGAGGGCGCAAGCCCATGTGAAGGGGTATGGGATATCGGTGTCGAGAGCGAGGCCACGGGATTGCCGGTCTTGTCAGGTCTCGAAAGGCACGACCTTTCCCACGAGACGGACAAGATCGGCTTGGCGATCGATTCCGAGCCTCGTGTAGGCCGCTTTGAGATGACTGCGAACGGTCTCGTCGCTCACCGCCAGGTATTCCGCCGCCGTCTTCGTCGTATGTCCGGCAGCGATCAGAAGTGCGACCCTAGTCTGGGCTTGCGTTAGACCGAGTCTGACCAGGATGTTGGACAAATCCGGATAGGCTCTATTGTCCGGCTTGAGGATCATCAGCAGCGCACCGTGAACCGGGGTGAAGCTCCCCAGCCGCTCGCATGTTTGCCCCCGCAAAGGCGTTACCCGAACGATCAAAGGCAGGAGGCTGTTCGGGCGGGGAACGAATAGCGCGTCCGGCATCTGCTGAGCGGGGAGGCCGGTCGCGACGCTGCGAACGAGAAGCTCGAATTGTGTCTGAGCGGTCCCGGATGCCAGTTGGACCGAGCCGTTTCGAATGTGGACGCCGTCCTCTGATAGGGTGTCGAAGGCTTTGTTCCATGTCTTCGCTTGGCCCGTTCGATCCAGTATGGCGACGGCGCAATCGAATTCGGCGAGACGTTGGGATAGGGCAAATCCGATCGCCTGCGACGAAGCCAGTTCCAGTCGTATAGCAAGGGCGCGGGACAGATGTCGCGAGACCGTCGCGAAGGACTGCTGCTCCGCCTCGTCCGGAGGGGCGACACCCAAGCGTCGTTGCACGTTGATGGCGAACTTGGTTTTGCCGTTCAAAGCGCCGATGACTGTGGCAATGTCACCTATGTCGTGAGTTCGCAGGAAGTCTTGGAAATAAAAGCTCTTGGCCTTGATGTCGTTCGACAAGAACAGGTGGTCCCAGACGATGCCGGGGCGGACAAGGCCGAGCCTCTGAGCCGTCGATAAGACGATATCTTCCTGCCACCAATACTCATTATAGCTTTTGGCTGCGTGCTCCAGGCCAGAAGATACGTACAGAAGGGGGGAGGCTAGGCCGGGCTGCAGAATCACGGTGCCAACGCCGCTGAAAGCTTCGGCGCAGGATTGAATGGTCTCCAGCCAAAGCGATGCATCCAAAGCCCCGTCGTAGATGTCATGGCTCAGGGCTTCGATATTTTTCGGATGCATGTCGTATCCTTGAAATTCGAAATTTATCTTGTCATGCCTTAGTTCTGCTTTCAGCACTGCACGCAGTTGCCTGAAAATTTCAGAGGGATCTTAGGCAACTCTACGAAACCGCTGCAACAGAAACATCGCGCAAGAGCTTGCGACGGCGACCTATCGGATATTTTCGCCGGCCAGCGGGTGGCTGATGTCTCGCCCGTGTTCCGGCCAGCTCATCCGAGCCCCCCGGCGTTCTGGACTTCATGCCCGATGCGGCCGTGCCGGCGTCCGACATCGTGATCGGCATTCAAGCGCGGCAGCGCCGGGTGCCAAAAAATGTGGATATCGGGCAACAGTGGAATACAACCTCAAAACGATCCGGCCCGTGCTTGATTGACGCGGATGCCTTTCATGGGATCAAGTCCCAAGCGCTGAAACGCCTTCTGCGATGGGGACGGCTTCGGTGTCGGCGCTGTCACCCGCTTGTGGGCCGATACACGCCTTAAGCGAAGGGGATGCTATGGCGATGTTTCATCGGGGAGCGGGGGCGATCGTGCTTGTCGGCCTGCTGATGCTCGGCGGCTGCGTCAGCTCGACACAATATTCGGCCGTGTCGGAAGCGTTGAAGGGCAGCGCCGAGTTGCGGCGCGAGAGTGTCGAAACCTGTGTGAAAAACAATCGCTCGACGCCTGAGCAGAAGGACATGATGCGCAAGCTCATGAACCTTTCGCCGGGAAGCAACGTGGTTCGGGTCGGCTGCGAACGGGCCACGGCGGGTCTGGCGTCCGGCAAACTCAGTTACGACGATTATCGCGCCATTCAGTTCGGCCAGATCACGCCACAGATCGTCCGCGTTTTCCAGAACCGCTGACACCCGCGCGGCCCCCTAGTCTTGGTCTGATGTTCCGCATCGGCGGAGCGAAGGCTGCTCGAAGGAAAAGTGATGATGCGTTTTCGACTGGTTCTCCCGATCATGGCCACTTGCAGCCTTCTGCTTCTGGGCGGCTGCGTGACATCCACAAGCTACGACGCCACCGCGGAAGCGATGGGCCATAGCCCCGAACTGCTGGCCGATCGGATCGCCGATTGCACCAAGAGAACGGCGGCCACGCCCGGCGGGCTCAACGAGCTGCGTCAGGAAGCCAAGCTGCCGGTGGGGACGAGTGATGCGACCGTGGCCGAAACCGTGTGCCGGCGCAGCATGACCGCCATCGCGAAGGGGCGTATGACCTATGACGACCTTTCGTCGGCCTTCAACGGCACACCGAAGCCGATCGTCTACAAGGTCATCCAAGGGCGCTGACGCTCGAGGCGGAGCCGATCGCGGACGGGCCATTCACGTTGGAAGAACGCTGTCGTTCCCGCCAGTGAGGCCCCACCGCGCCCGCATTGCCGATAATTCACTTGCGAAAACCTACGTCTGCCTTCGTATGAAAATCACAGCGATCTCACGCTAGCGTGAGGCCGCGTGGGGCGATCGCGAGGGGTTTGGTCGGATGGTGCGCTGGTTGGTTCTGATCCTGCTAGTGGCGGGAGCCGTGTCCTATGTGGAGCGGGACAGGCTGGCCCCGTATGCGCCGCCGGCCATCGCGTCCCTCCTGAAGGGTTCGGGCGGCGAAGGGGGCAAGACCGAGGGCGGTGGCGGCTCCAAGCGCGGTCGCGGCAATGGCGGCGGGCCGGTGGCCGTCCAGCTGGCCGAGGCGACGGGCGGTTCGCTCCCCGTTCTGCGCGACACGATCGGCACCATCATTCCGGTCGCTTCCACGGTGATGACGAGCCAGACCACCTCCACGGTCGCCTCGATTGCGGTGGCCGATGGGGTCGATGTCAAGCGCGGCGATCTTCTCGTGTCGCTGGACGACAGTCTGGCGCTCGCGCAGATCGGTAAGGACAAGGCCGCCATCGAGCGCGATCAGGTGACGCTCGATCAGGCCAATCGCAACCTCCAGCGCACCACGGCTCTGGTGAAGTCCGGCGCCTATACCACGCAGCAGGGCGAGGACGCGCAGAGCGCCGTCAACGCGGCCGCCGCCGTTCTCAATGTCGATCGCGCCGCGCTCGCCGCCGACACCGTCGCGCTGGACAAGCTCAAGATCACCGCGCCTTTCGGCGGTCGCCTGGGCGCCTTCGCCGTGTCCACCGGCGCGCTGGTGACGCCGGGAACGCCGATCGTCACGCTCACCCAAAGCTCGCCCGTCTACGCCGCCTTCACCCTGCCGCAGGAGAATCTGGACCTTCTGCAAAGGAGCATGGCGGCCGGCACGCTGTCGGTCTCCTCACGCCCGGCCGGCGATGGCGGCACGGCGATGGAGGGCAAGGTCGCCTTTATCGACAACGCGGTGAACACCACGTCGGGCACGATCGCGCTGCGCGCCATTCTCGACAATCCGAACGGCACTCTGATCGCTGGCCAATCCATCTCGGCGACCGTCAAGGCCGGTGAAAAGGACGGGCTGACCATCGTGCCGACCGTCGCCGTGCAGCCGCGCACGGATGGCAGCGTCGTCTATGTTGCCAAGGACGACGATACGGTGACCATCCGCAAGGTGGATGTGGCGCTGCGCGTCGGCGACAAGACCGGCCTTTCCTCCGGCCTTCAGCCCGGCGAGCGGGTGGTGACGGAAGGGCAGGGGAACCTGTCCGAGGGCTCCAAGATCAAGCTCGCGGGTGAGGCGGCGTCGCAGGACGGAAAGTCCAAGACCCGTGGCACGCCCGTCGCGGACGCGGGCACGGGCACAGCCGCAGCGGCGGAGAGCGTGCGGTGAACATCTCCACACTCTTCATCCGGCGCCCGGTCGCGACGCTTCTTCTCTCGCTCGCCGTTCTTCTGGCGGGCATGGCGGCCTTCCGGCTCCTGCCCGTCGCCGCGCTGCCGCAGGCCGACTACCCGACGATCAGCGTCTCGGCTCAACTCGCCGGTGCCTCGCCCGATACGATGGCGAGCGCCGTGGCGACCCCGCTCATCAAGCAGTTCCAGACCATCGACGGCGTCGATACGATCACCGCGCGCTCCTCGCTGGGGAACACGCAGATCACCGTTCAGTTCGTGCTGTCGCGCGACATCGACGCGGCGGCCGCCGACATTCAGGCCGCCATCGCACGCAGCGCGCGGCAATTGCCCGACAACATGGCCGCGCCGCCGAGCTATCGGAAGGCCAATCCCGCCGACGCGCCGATCCTGCTCCTCGACCTCGTGTCGGATGGAACGCCGCTGACGCAAGTGGACGATCTCGCCGAAAACGTCATCTCGCCCGCGCTGTCCACCATTCAGGGCGTCGCCCAGGCGCAGGTCTATGGCGGCAAGACCTATGCCGTGCGCGTTCAGGTGCATCCCGACAAGCTCGCCTCCCGCTCGCTCTCCATGTCGCAGGTCGCCAATGCGCTCGCGGCTTCCAACAGCCAGACCCCGGTCGGCACCGTGCAGACGGCAGGTCAGGCACTGACCGTGGACACGCCGACCCAGCGCACGAATGCCGAGGAGTTCAAGACGCTGGTGATCGCGCGCGCTGGCGGCGTGCCGATCCGCCTCGCTGATGTGGGCGACGTGAAGGACAGCGTCTCCAACGTCAATCAGGGCAGCTGGCTCGACGGCAAGCCCTCGATCGTGCTCGCCGTGCAGCGCCAGCCGGGCGCCAACACGGTCGAGGTCGTGGACGCCATCAAGGCCAAGCTTCCCGAACTCGAGGCCTCGCTGCCAGCCTCCGTCCATATCGCCGTCGTGAACGACGCCTCCACGGCCATCAGCGCCGCGATCGACGACGTTCAGGAAACGCTGGCCCTCACCATCGGCCTCGTCATCCTCGTCATCTACCTGTTCCTCGGCCGCGTCTCGGCCACTATGGTGCCGGCGCTGGCCGTGCCGCTCTCGCTGGTCGCGACCTTCGGTGCCATGTATGTGCTCGGCTTCTCCATCGACAATCTGTCGCTTCTGGCGTTGACGCTCTCGGTCGGCCTCGTGGTGGACGATGCCATCGTCATGCTCGAAAACATCGTGCGCCATGTCGAGGACGGCATGGCTCCGATGGAGGCCGCGTTGAAGGGCAGCGGCGAGGTGGCGGGCACGATCATCTCCATGTCGCTCTCGCTGGTCGCGGTGTTTCTGCCGATCCTCTTGATGGGCGGCGTGGTCGGGCGCGTCCTCAACGAGTTCGGCATGGTGGTGACGCTGTCGATCCTGGCCTCGGCCGTCGTGTCGCTGACGCTGACGCCCATGCTTTCGGCGCGCCTGCCCTCGACCCATGCCCCGACGCGCGGCGTGGCGGCTGCCTTCTCGCGCGGCTTCGACAAGACCACCGTTCTGTACGGGCGGATGGTCGATTGGTGCCTCAAGCGCAACGGCTTCATCATGGCCGTGTTCGTCTTGAGCTTCGCGGCTTCGGTCTACATGTTCGCGACCCTGCCGCGCTCCTTCTTCCCGCAAGAAGACAACGGGCTTCTGACGATCTCGACGCAGGCCCGGCAGGACATTTCCTTCGAGGCCATGAGCGCGCTGCAGGCCAAGGCCGCCGCCGCCGTGAAGGCCGACCCCGCCGTATCCGCTGTCACTTCGACGCTCGGCGGCGGGCCGGGCGGCTCGACCTTCAATTCCGGCTCCATGTTCGTGCAGCTGAAGCCCAAGGATCAGCGCCCGCCCTTGGAACAGACGCTGGCCTCGCTGCGCCGGAGTCTCGGGGGCATTGCCGGCCTCAAGAGCTTCGCGACGCCCGTGCAGAGCCTGCGCTTCGGCGGGCGCTCGACGCAGAGCCAGTATCAGCTCGTGGTTCAGTCGCTCGACGCCAATGCCGCGCGCGAATGGTCGGCCAAGCTTCTCGACGCCATGCGCGCCGACAATACACACTTTGTAGATGTCGCGACCGACCTGCAGGACAATGGCCTGCAGGAGCGTGTGAAGGTGGATCAGGACCGGGCCGACGCGCTCGGCATCTCCTCCAGCAATCTGCGCACGGCGCTGGAAGCGGGCTTCGGCACGCTGACGGCGACGCAGATCCAGGCCACCGGCAACAGCTACGACGTCATTCTCGAATATGATCCGAACCTGTCCTGGACGGATGCCCGCCTCGACGCCATCCGCGTGCCCGCCTCGGACGGAACGCTGGTGCCGCTCTCGGCCTTCGCCAAGCTCAGCCGCGAGGCGGGGCCGGTGACGGTGAACCAGACGGGGCAGCTCACCGCCGTCACGCTCTCCTTCAACCTGCCGGCCGGCATGTCGCTCGGCACCTCCACGGCGGCGGTGGATGCGATCAAGGCTGACATCGGCCTGCCGACCAATGTCACGACCTCCTATGCCGGCACGGCGCAGGTCTTCCAGCAGGCGACCGGCAATCTCGGCCTGCTCATCGGAGCGGCCATTCTCGTCATCTATATCGTGCTCGGCGTTCTCTACGAGAGCTTCATCCACCCGCTGACCATTCTCTCCGGCCTTCCCTCGGCCGCCTTCGGCGCGCTGGCGGCGCTGCAATGGTACGGGCTCGATCTCTCCATCATCGCCGTGATCGGCCTTCTCATGCTGATCGGCATCGTGAAGAAGAACGCGATCATGATGATCGACGTGGCGCTCGAGATGCAGCGCGAGGAAGGGCACACGCCCCTCGTCGCCATTCGCGAGGCCTGCGTGCGCCGTTTCCGCCCGATCATGATGACGACCTTCTGCGCGCTGCTCGGCGCCCTGCCGATCGCGATGGGCACCGGCGCCTCGTCCGAGCTGCGCCAGCCGCTCGGCATCGCGGTGGTCGGCGGCCTCATGGTCAGCCAGGTTCTGACGCTCTTCATCACGCCGGTGATCTTCGTCGAGATCGAGCGGATTCGCCGGTTTGTGGGGCGTCTGTTCTCGCGGCGCACTGTCGCAACGCACCATGAAAGCCCTGCCGCGCAAGGTTGACGCCGCGCCCTTCCGTCGCGCAAGACAACACGAGCATGTGCGGATTTCCGCACAGCCTCGTGATGATCTGGTGGCGAAGGAAAGCGAAGATGGCCGAGACCCCCCGACGCAGCGGTATCCGCACCACGGACGCGGAGGCGCTGGCCTTCCACGCGGACGGGCGGCCGGGCAAGCTGGAGATCACGCCGACCAAGCCGATGGCGACCCAGCGCGATCTCTCGCTCGCCTATTCGCCCGGCGTCGCCGTGCCGGTCAAAGCCATTGCGGAAGACCCGGCCAAGGCCTTCGACTACACGACGCGCGGCAACATGGTCGCGGTCATCTCCAACGGCACGGCCATTCTGGGCCTCGGCAATCTCGGCGCGCTCGCGTCCAAGCCGGTGATGGAAGGCAAGTCCGTCCTCTTCAAGCGCTTCGCCGATGTCGACTCGATCGACCTCGAGCTTGATACGGAAGACCCCGACAAGTTCATCGAGGCCGTGCGCTATCTCGGCCCGTCCTTCGGCGGCATCAATCTGGAGGACATCAAGGCTCCGGAATGTTTCATCATCGAGCAGCGCCTGCGCGAGCTGATGGACATTCCCGTCTTCCACGACGACCAGCACGGCACCGCCATCATCGCCGCCGCCGGCATCATCAACGCGCTGCACCTCACGGGGCGCGAGATGAAGGACATCAAGCTCGTCTGCAACGGCGCGGGCGCGGCGGGCATCGCCTGCGTCGAACTGGTCAAGGCCATGGGCGTCGCCCATGACAATGTCATCCTCTGCGACACCAAGGGCGTCATCTTCCAGGGCCGCACCGAGGGCATGAACCAGTGGAAGTCGGCCCATGCCGCCGCCACGGACGCCCGCACGCTGGAAGACGCCATGCGCGGGGCCGACGTCTTCTTCGGCGTCTCGGCCAAGGGCGCGCTGACGCCCGAGATGGTCAAGTCCATGGCCCCGAACCCGATCATCTTCGCCATGGCGAACCCGGACCCGGAGATCACGCCCGAAGAGGCCCATGCCATCCGCGACGACGCCATCGTTGCCACCGGCCGCTCGGACTACCCGAACCAGGTCAACAACGTTCTGGGCTTCCCCTACATCTTCCGTGGCGCGCTCGACGTGCGCGCCACGCAGATCAACGACGCCATGAAGATCGCCGCTGCCCAGGCGCTCGCCTCGCTCGCCCGCGAGGACGTGCCCGATGCCGTCGCCTCGGCCTACAAGGGCGCGGGGCGGCCGAAATTCGGGCGCGACTACATCATCCCCGCACCCTTCGACCCGCGCCTCATCACCGTGGTGCCGGAAGCCGTCGCGCGCGCGGCGATGGAAACCGGCGTCGCGCGCCGCGACATCGCGGACTGGGAGGCCTATCGCAACCAGCTCGCCTCGCGCCGCGACCCGACCGCCGGCACGTTCCAGAACATCTTCGCTTCGCTTCGCCAGCGCCCCCGCAAGGTCGTCTTCGCGGAAGGCGAGGAAGAGCAGGTCATCCGCGCCGCCGCCTCCTATGTGAACCAGGGCCTTGGCCAGGCCGTGCTCGTCGGCCGCGAGGACCGCATCAAGGAAACCGCGCGCTTTGCCGGCGTCGAGCTGAAGAGCGGGCTGGAGATCCAGAATGCCAAGCTCTCCAACCGCACCAACGCCTATTCCGAGCATCTCTACGCCCGGCTCCAGCGCGAAGGCTATCTCCAGCGCGACTGCCACCGCCTGATCAACACCGACCGCAACCATTTCGCCGCCGCCATGGTCGCGCTGGGCGATGCCGACGCGATGGTGTCCGGTCTCACGCGCAACTATTCGGTCGTGCTCGACGACGTGCGCCACGTCATCGACCCCAAGCCTGGCCGCGCGGTGATCGGCATTTCCATCGTCATCGCCAAGGGCCGCACGACCTTCGTCGCCGACACCGCCGTTCACGACATGCCCGGCGCGGCGCAGCTCGCCCGCATCGCCACGGAAGCCGCGCGCTTTGCCCGCAAGCTCGGCCACACGCCCCGCGTCGCGTTCCTCGCGCACTCCACCTTCGGCCACCCCGCTTCGGAGCGCTCGGAGCGCGTGCGCGAGGCGGTCGGCCTTCTCAGCCAGAACAGCGTGGATTTCGAGTTCGACGGCGAGATGGGCGCCGATGTCGCACTCAATCCCGAGCTCATGGCCCTCTACCCGTTCTGCCGCCTCACCGGCCCGGCCAACGTCCTCGTCATGCCGGCCTTCCACTCGGCCTCGATCTCCACCCGCATGGTGCAGGAACTCGGCGGCACCACCGTCATCGGCCCCATCCTCGTCGGCCTCGAAAAGCCCGTGCAGATCGTGACCCTCGGCGCCAAGGACACCGACATCGTCAACATGGCCGCCTTCGCCGCCTTCTCGGCGGAGGGGTGAGGGAGGCGCGGGTAGCGGGGCTGCCGCCCCGTGCCCCGCTCGGGAAGGACTTCCCGAACCCTTCCTTTCATTTGAGGACGTTTCCAAAAGCAAAGGGGGCCGCTGGCCCCCTTTGCTTTTGGACATTCTTCAACTGAAGAGGGGTTCAGGGGAAATCATTTCCCCTGACGGGGTGCAGGGGCAGCGCCCCTGCTATGCCCCGCCCATCCCCTCACGCCGTCGCCGCGAGGCTGGTGCGTTGGGTGAGGAGTCGTTGGAGGGCGATGAAGGCGAACAGGAGGATGCCGATGGCGATCTTGGTCCACCAGGAGGAGAGAGTGCCGTCGAAGACGATATAGGTCTGGATGAGGCCCGAGATGAGCACGCCGACGAGGGTGCCGGCGACGAAGCCGACGCCGCCCGTCAGCAGCGTTCCGCCGATGACCACGGCGGCGATGGCGTCGAGTTCGACGCCGACGGTCGCGAGCGAATAGCCCGAAGACGTGTAGAGGGCGAAGACGACGCCCGCGACGCCGGCGAGCAGGCTGGAGAGCGCGTAGATGCCGATGGTCACGCGGGCAACGGGCACGCCCATGAGTTCGGCCGAGTTGCGGTCCCCGCCCAGCGCATAGACATAGGTGCCGAAGCGCGTCTTGTGGGCGACGAGAATGCCGAGCGCGAAGACGGCGAGCATGACCATGGCGACGAAGGAAAGACGCCCGCCCGTGGGAATGACCCAGTAGATGCGCTTCAGCGCGTCGAAAGCGGGATGGTCGATCGGAATGGATTCGGTGGTCAGGAGATAGCAGCCGCCGCGCGCCAGAAACATGCCAGCCAGCGTCACGATGAAGGGCGGGGTCTGGAGATAATGGATCATCGCGCCCATGGCCGCGCCGAAGAGCGCCGCGATGACGAGGATCGCGGGGATCATGAGATACGGATGCCAGCCGGCCTGAATGGTGACGGCGAGGAAGACGCCGGTGAAGGCGATCACCGAGCCGACCGAGAGATCGATGCCGCCCGAGAGGATGACGAAGGTCATGCCGACGGCGACGATGCCCAGAAACGCGTTGTCGGTCAGGAGATTGGCGGCGACGCGGGTGGACAGGATCGCCGGGAACTGCAGCGACGACAGCGCGAAGGCGGCGACGAAGACCGCCACGGTGACGAGAAGGGGCAGGAAGCGCGCGTTCATCGGCCGGGAACCTCGCGAATGGACGAAACGGAGGGCACAGATTTAGGGGGCGGCGGGCGGCGGCGAACGAAGCCCGAGAGGTGCGCCATGGCGGGTGACTGGATCACCAGGATCAGCACGATCAGCGCGGCCTTGAGGATGAGGTTCATCTCCGGCGGGAAGCCCGACAGGAGAATGCCGGTGTTCATCGCCTGGATGATCAATGCGCCGACCAGCGACAAAAGGATCGAGAAGCGCCCGCCCATGAGCGACGTGCCGCCGATGACCACGGCGAGGATGGCGTCGAGTTCGAGCCAGAGGCCGGCATTGTTGGCGTCCGCGCCGCGAATGTCGGCGGCCGCGACGATGCCGGCGACGGAGGCGCAGAGGCCCGAGGTCATGTAGGCGGCGAGGATCACGGCGCGCGCGTCGATGCCGGCCAGAGCCGAGGCGCGCCGGTTGATGCCGGTCGCCTCGATGAGAAGGCCGAGCGCGGTGCGGCGCACGATCAGAATGGCGACGAGCGCGACGACGAGCGCGATGACCACAGGCATGGGCAGGCCGAGGAAGGAGCCGCCGCCGATGAAGAAGAGCACGGGATCGTTGAAGGTGACGATGGTGCCGGAGGTGATGAGCTGGGCCACGCCGCGCCCGGCGACCATCAGGATCAGGGTGGCGATGATCGGCTGGATGTCGAGAACGGCGACGAGGAAGCCGTTCCACAAGCCGCAGACGAGGCCGACGCCGAGCGAGGCGAGCAGCACGATCGCAAGCGGATAGCCTTGCACGGTGAGCGTCGCGGCCACCGCGCCGGAAATCGCCATGACCGCGCCGACCGAAAGATCGACGCCCTTGGTGGCGATGACCAGCGTCATGCCGACCGCCAGCAGCATGACCGGCGCGCCGCGATTGAGCACGTCGATCAGGGGGCCGTAGGCGCGCCCGTTCTGGAAGGCGAGGTCGAAGAAGCTGGGAAAGGCCAGCCAGTTGGCGAAGAGAACGAGAGCGAGCGCACCGATCTGGGGCGCGGCGCGGACAAGACGGTTCACGAACGCGCCTCCTCTGGCGTGGCGGCAATGGTGCGCATGATGGCGGCGGGCGAGATGTCCGAGCCTTCGAGATCGCCGAGATGGCGGCGGTCGCGCAGCACGCGGATACGGCGCGAATAGGCGGTCAGCTCTTCCAGCTCGGAGGAGATGACCAGCATGGCCATGCCCTTGGCGCAGAGGTCTTCGATGAGGCGCACGATTTCCGCATGGGCGCCGACATCGATGCCGCGTGTGGGCTCGTCGAGGATCAGGAAGCTCGGCTCGGTCGCCAGCCAGCGGGCGAGGATCGCCTTCTGCTGGTTGCCGCCCGAGAGAAGCCGGATAGGCTTTTCGATATCGGTGGTGCGGATGTCCAACGCTTTGACAAAATGCTCGGCGATGCGCGCCTGCTCGCGGATCGACAGGGGCTTGGCCCAGCCGCGCCGGGCCTGGAGCGCGAGAATGATGTTTTCGCGCACCGAGAGATCGCCGACGATGCCCTCGACCTTTCGCTCTTCCGGGCAGTAGCCGAAGCCCAGGCGAATGGCGGCACGCGGCGAGAGAATGCGCGCGACGCGCCCGTCCACCCGCGCTTCGCCCGTGTCGGCCTTGTCCGCGCCGAAGACGAGGCGCGCGGTCTCGGTGCGGCCCGAGCCCAGAAGCCCGGCGACGCCGACCGCCTCGCCGGGGCGAATGTCCAGATCGAAGGGCTCGACCATGCGCTTGCGCCCATAGTTGCGAAAGGAAACGCGCGGCTCGCCCGTGCTGACAGGGGCGGGAGCGTGGTGCGACACGGCTTCGTCCAGATCGCGGCCGAGCATCATCGAGACGATGTCCATGCGCGATGTGTCGGCGATGGCCTTTTCGCCGACGAGCCTGCCATTGCGCAGGACGGTGGCGCGGTCGCAGACGGCGAAGACCTGATCGAGGAAATGCGTGACGAAGAGGATGGCAAGGCCTTTGTCGCGTAAGCGCCGCATGGCGACGAAGAGCGACTCCACCTCCGCTGCGTCGAGGCTGGCGGTCGGCTCGTCGAGGATCAGCACCTTGCCCGACAGGTCCACCGCGCGGATGATGGCGACGAGCTGCTGCACGGCAACCGACAGGCTGCTCAGCGTTGCGCTCGGGTTGACGGAGAGGCCATAGGCCTGGAGCAGTTCGGCCGAGCGGCGACGCATCGCGCGCCCGTCCGTCAGGCCCAGAAAGGTCGGCTCGCGACCGAGAAACAGGTTTTCGGCGACCGAGAGGTTCGGCAGGAGATTGACCTCCTGATAAACCGTGCCGATGCCCAGCCGCTGTGCTTCGCCGCTATCGGCCGGCTCGATCTCGGCCCCGTCCAGCGTGATGCGCCCGCCGTCGCGGCGATAGACGCCGGTCAGCGTCTTGATGAGCGTCGATTTGCCGGCACCGTTTTCGCCGAGAAGCGCGTGGATTTCGCCCGCGCGCAGGTGAAGGTCCACACCATCGAGCGCGGTCATGCCGGCAAAGCTCTTGGTGAGACCCTGAATCAGAAGTCTGGTCATGAAGGTGGTCCGCCGGTTCGTCGGGATCGTGTTCGGCAGCATCGGGCCGATGGGCCGGACGCAGAAGCGTTTCGCCGGTTCGTTGCCCGCGCTCGCTCGCATCGACCGCGTCATCAGCCGCAGGATCGGCGAAGCCCGCGAGCGCTCGCCTGGCGAGCACGGTATGCCGAACGGGCCTCATGGCCCGGAAAGGGCGCGGCGCCAAACAGGGCGCCGCGCGTCGAACAGGAAGCTAGAGAGGGTGCCGGCTCAGTAGCCGAGGCCCTTCTTGGATTCCATCACGGCCTTCGGATTGTCGGCCTGGGTATAGAGCTTGGATTCGGTCTGGATCCACTTCGGCGGCTCCTTGCCGTCCTTCTTGTAGGCTTCCAGCGCGTCGAAGGCGGGGCCGGCCATATTGGGTGTCAGTTCCACCGTGGCATTGGCCTCGCCATTGGCCATGGCCTGGAAGATATCCGGCACGGCATCGATCGAGACGACCATGATGTCCTTGCCGGGCTTCAGGCCGGCTTCCTTGATGGCCTGGATCGCGCCGACGGCCATGTCGTCATTATGGGCGTAGACCGCGCAGATGTCCTTGCCGCCGTTCTCGGCCTTGATGAAGCTTTCCATGACTTCCTTGCCCTTGGTGCGGGTGAAGTCACCGGTCTGCGAGCGGGCGAGCGTGATGTTGCTCTTGCCGGCGATGGCCTCCTCGAAGCCCTTCTTGCGGGAGATGGCGGGGGAGGAACCGGTCGTGCCCTGGAGTTCCACGACCTTGCAGGGCTTGGCGCCGACTTCCTTCACGAGGTAGTCGCCGGCCACCTTGCCTTCATGCACCTGATCGGAGGTAACGGCGGTGAGGTAGAGGGAGGGGTCCTTGGTGTCGATGTTGCGATCAAGCAGGACGACCGGAATCTTGGCGTCCTTGGCCTCTTCCAGCACCTCATCCCAGCCCGTCGCGACAACCGGGGCGAGAAGGATCGCGTCCACGCCCTGCGCCACGAAGGAGCGGATGGCCTTGATCTGGTTTTCCTGCTTCTGCTGCGCGTCGGCGAATTTCAGGTCGATGCCGCGCTTCTGGGCTTCCTGCTTGGTCACGGCGGTCTCAGCCGCGCGCCAGCCCGACTCCGAGCCGACCTGCGAGAAGCCGACCACCATGTCCTTGGCGAGCACCGGGCTCGCCAGCACGGTTGCCATGGCAAAAGCGGCGGCAAGGCTACGTCTGATCGTCATGTCGAATTCCTCCCATAGGGCGGCCGTGCCGCCAAAACCGAACCGGGCTCCCATCCGGCCGAATGCAACGGACCCCCGCGGCCCGCGCCTTCGTCCCACAACCTGACGGCTGCGAATAACTCATACAAAAGCATCATCAAGCTTTCGTCAATCCGATTCTTGAAACCGCGCGTTGTGCGCTGCAGCAGGGCCGGTACGGCGGGTCGAGATAGGCCGATGGGATGCGCGCCCTAGCTCCATCGCCAGCGACGGGAGGCGGAATGCTCAATCTTTGGTACAAGAACGCGGTGATCTACTGCGTCGATGTCGAGACGTTTCAGGATTCGGATGGCGATGGGATCGGCGACTTCAAGGGGCTGACCGGCCGGCTCGACCATATCGAGGCGCTGGGCGCGACCTGCATCTGGCTTCTGCCCTTCTATCCCAGCCCCAATCGCGACAATGGCTACGACGTCGCGGATTATTACAATGTCGATCCGCGCTACGGCACGCTGGGCGATTTCGTGGAGTTCACCCATGCCGCACACGAGCGGGGCCTGCGCGTTCTGGTCGATCTCGTGGTCAATCATTCCTCGATCGACCATCCGTGGTTTCAGGCCAGCCGGGCGGGCGATCCGAAATATCGCGACTGGTATGTCTGGCGGAAGGACAAACCCGAGGATGCCGAGAAGGGCGTGATCTTTCCCGGCGTCCAGAAGACGACCTGGACGCACGACACCAAGCGGAAGGAATATTACTTCCACCGCTTCTACGAACATCAGGCCGATCTCAACATCGCCAACCCGGAGGTACGCGAGGAGATCGAGCGCATCATGGGCTTTTGGCTGGCGCTCGGCGTCTCGGGCTTCCGGATGGATGCCGTGCCCTTCATGCTGGAGGACCTGTCATCGGCCCATTCGGGCTGGGAGCCGCATCGCTACCTGTCGCAGCTTCAGACCTTCCTGTCCTGGCGGCGGGCGGAGGCGATCCTTCTGGCCGAAGCCAATATCCCGATGGACGAAGCCGGCGATTATTTCGGAACCGGGGACCGGCTGCATGTGATCTTCAACTTTCCGCTGAACCAGCAGATGTTTCTCGCCTTCGCACGCGGGGAAGCGGGGCCGGTCTCGGACTTCCTCAAGGCGCTGCCGGAGATCCCCGCCATCGCGCAATGGGCGACCTTCCTGCGCAATCACGACGAGATCGATCTCGGCCGGCTGGAGGATGACGAGAGAGAGGAGGTCTTCGCCGCCTTCGGGCCGGACGAGGACATGCAGCTTTACGACCGGGGCCTGCGCCGCCGGCTCGCCCCGATGCTCGGCGGCGACGAGCGCCGGCTCGCCATGGCCTTCTCTGTCATGCTGGCCCTGCCGGGGACGCCCGTCATCTGGTATGGCGACGAGATCGGCATGGGCGAGGATTTGAGCCTGCCCGAGCGCCATGCCGTGCGCACGCCCATGCAATGGAGCGCGGCCGAGAACGGCGCCTTCTCGTCGGCCAGGGCGAAGGATTGCGTGCGGCCGGTCGTGGCAAAAGGGCCCTTCGCCTTCCCCCATGTGAATGTCGCCCGGCAGAAGCTCGACCCGCTCTCGCTTCTGTCGCAGGTGCGCCGCCTGATCCGCGCCCGGCGCGAAGCGCGCGAGATCGGCTGGGCTCGGCCAGAGGTGCTGAAGGCCGGCGACGGTTCGGTGCTCGCGCTCGTGTCGCGCTGGCGCGGCGGCGGGGTTCTGACGCTGCACAATCTTGCCGACCGGCCGGCGCTGGCTCATCTTCCCGAAGGCCTGCCCCTTGCGGCGATGAGCCCGCTCCTGCGCCAGGGCGTGCATATCGACGCCAAGGAGCGGACGCTGCGTCTCGACGCCTATGGTTTCGAGTGGTTCCGCTTCGAGGATGGTTCAGGGGCGCAGGACGAGGACGAGGGGTAAGGGCCTAGAACCGGGGACAGAACCCTGCGGCGGAGGACCCGCGAGAAATTTTCGTCGCTGGCGAGGCGCCGAGCGGAGTCGATGCAGCGCATCGGCGAGCATCGGCAACGACGTCCGGCGGCGGAAAGGGCTGACGGGCCGACCCGCAGCGTTCTGTCCTCGGATCTCAGGCCCCGCCGGCGACTTCGACCTCTTCCAGCACCTCGTCTTCCTGCGCCTCCAGTTCGGGCGCTTCGGAAGGCTCCAGGCCGAAGCGCGCGGCGACGTCGGGGGCGTAGCGAAGGAGGTCCGGGCGCAGGCGCAGAAGGGCGAGGTCCTTGGCCTTGGCCTCCAGCATGATGTCGAAGTCCAGTCCGTCCAGCGTGCGCATCAGCGTCGCGAATTCGAACGGATTGACGAAGTCGGCATGGCCCGTGAAGACCGGGGCGACGTGGACGGTGGTCTTTTTCCTGGTCTTCTTGTCGACGCGCACCTGCTCGCGAAGCTCGGTGCGCGGGCAGGAGAAATGCATCTTGGGCTGCTGTCCCTCGGGCCAGGATGCGAGGATGCGCTCCACCGTCTGGCGCAGATCGGCGCGCTCGGGGTTGAGGCACCAGAAATGCTGGTAGTCGAAGATCAGCCGCACGCCCGTGTGCTCGTGAATCCAGAGAACGTCCCCGGCCGAGAAGCGCAGGTCGTCGTGCTCCAGCACCAGCCGCCGCTGCACGGGCTCGGGCAGCGTCTTCCAGGTTTCGACCCAGCGCTGGCGCGAGGCGGGAATGTCGCCATAGGTGCCGCCGACATGAATCACGAGAACCGCCTCGGGCGGCAGGCCCATCAGATCCAGCATCTCGGCCTGGGACACGAGATCGGCGATGCTCTTCTTCACCAGCGCCGGGTCGGGGCTGTTGAGGACGATATATTGCGAAGGGTGGAAGGACAGGCGAATGCCGAGGTCCATCGCCTTTTTTCCAATCGCCTCCAACTCGCTGCGGCTTTCCGAAACCATGGCGTGGAACTGCGGCATATCCGGATGTGTCGCATAGGGCGCGAGATCCGACGACATGCGGTACATCCGGATATCGTGCTTCACCAGATGGTCGAGGATCGCGTCGATATAGGTGAGCGAGACTTTCAGATGCGGATTGCTGGCGGCGCGGCGGGCGTCGTTGCTTTTCAGATCGTCGCGCGCCATGACCTTGACGGGGAAGCCGAGCTTGGAAATTCGCGTCTGCATCAGGCGGCCTTCTCAGGGGAAATCTGCGCATCCCGCCCGAAGCCGAGCGAGGCGATGAACTGGTTCCAGTCGGGGATGGTGAGCGCTCCGCCGGACGCCAAGCGGTGGCCATTGCCATATTGCTCGGTCGCGCCGGGCGGCCGGTGCTCGGCCAGAAAGGCGAGCAGATCGCGATCCGCCGCCGTGCGCGCGGCGAAGTGGACATAGCCGTCGCGATAACCGGCATTCGCCGCAATCACGATTCGATCCTTGATCCGCCCGCGCCAGGCTTGCGCGACCAGCGGGTGGATTTGCGTGGGCGAAGAAAACAGGACCAGCGCGACCTCGCCCACCACTTTCGGCCCGATCTTGCGCGCTTCGTCCAACTCGCGCTTCACCTCGTCCTTGGCGGCCAGAAGCTGCGCCGTCTCCTCATGCTCGCCCGAGAGAACCGCTTTCGGTCCATCGGCTTTCAGGAGAAGGTCGAGCGCCGGGCTTGCATCGCCCGAGGCTGTGCGGCGCGGGGCGTTGACCAGCGAGGCGGCCTTGCGCAGCGCGGTGATGCCGAGCTTGCGCGCCTCGTCCATTTCGGGAAAACCGTCGTTTTCGGCCAGATCGCCGATCAGGCCGATCGCGGCCAGCCAGAGAAGCCCGTCCGCCAGCCCCGCCGCCCGCGCGCAGCGATAGGCGAGAAGCGAGGAGGTCGGTATCGGATCGTCCTTGATGCCGCTGACGATCAGCGCGCCCTCCGGCAGCCCGGTCGGCACGTGATGGTCGATCAGGATCGTGGGCAGGTCGGGCCGTGGCAGGGCGGGCCCGACGCCGAGATCGGCGATGATCATCCCCTCGGCCTTGCTCCCTGCCATCTCCTGCGCGAACTCTCTCGAATAGGCGTTCTCGCCCTTGCCGATGATCCTCACATCCGGCTCGCGCCCGCTGCGGCGCAGGGCATGAAGCAGGATCGCCCCCGCGCTGAGCCCGTCGGCGTCATTGTGACAGACGACGAGCGGCCGACGCCCGAGGGCTTCGAGAGCCGAAGGAAACGCGTCCGGCTGACGAAGGCCGGTCGGGAAGGAGGCGGGCAGGGGCAAGGGAGCGTCCGGGGCAGGAAGAGGGCGGCGCAGGCGCGCCGCCGAGGCAGTGTGGCTCAGCGAGGCTCGGGCGCTTTGTCCTGTGGAGGGATTTTGGCGAGCGCTTCGTTCAACTCGTCCTGCTGAGACTGCTGCGCGGCCTGATCGGCGTCGCGATCCTGAACGTCGGGCTGGTCCTGCTGGTTGTCGAAACGGTCCTTCGGAATGTGGCTCATGGCGCTGTCCTTTCTGTTGAAAGGGCAACGCGGCAAGGCTCCATCGGTTCGATCGGTGCGGCTGTGTCGGGACGGCGCAGGCGCGCACCAGAGCCTCGCGCGGCGGATAACGGGCGCTTAGGTACCTCTCCCCGCGGACGCGTTCGCCAACAACAAAGGCGTTGGGAGGATCGGCGTCAGTTCGCGCCCGCACCGAGCCCCAGGAGAGCCGCGCCGACGAGCCCGGCCTCCGGGCCGAGTTCGGCGGGCTTCACGATCGGCGCGTCGCTGCGGCGCAGAATGCTCGCGCGAAGGCGTGCGTCGAGCGCGGCGAGGAGATCGACAGCGTTGGACAGGCCGCCGCCGACCGGCACGACGCCGGCCCCCGTCGTGTTCAGAACGAGCGCCAGCGGCCCGGCCAGCGTGTCGAGCCAGGTGCCGACGGTGAGGCTCGCCTCCGCCTCGCCCGCGCGCCAGGCGTCCACGATGGCGCGGCTGTCGCGCGCGGCGTGTTCGGGGTGAAGGGCGAGATCGATGCGCTCCAGCCCGCGCGCGCTGCCGCTGGCATCGACACAGCCGGTCTGGCCGCAGCCGCAGGCAAAGGCGGGGACGATGCGCCCCGCGACCATCCGGTCCTTCAGGACAGGCCCGTGGCCCCATTCGCCCGATACGCCGCCCGCGCCCTCCAGAATATGGCCGTTCCAGATGAGCCCGCCGCCGACGCCCGTGCCCAGAATCACGCCGAACACGGTGCGATGGCCGCGCCCGGCCCCGCGCAGCGCCTCGGCAAGGGCGAAGCAGTCGGCATCATTGGCCGCTTCCACGGGGCGGCCGAGCGCCTCGGTCAGTTCGCGCTTCAGCGAGCGGCCCGTGATGCAGGAAATATTGGCCGCGAGCGATGCGCCCGTGTCCGGGTCGATCGTGCCGGCCACCGACAGGGCCAGGGTCAGCGCGCGGTCGGGGTCGGCGGCGTCGGCGAGGCTGCGCAGGGTTTCCACGAAATCGGGCCAGGAACCCGAGGGATTGGGCAGGGACGCGCGTGCCAATGGTAGCCCGCTCGCATCCGCGCCGGCGAGCTTGATGAAGCTGCCGCCGATATCGGCGGCCAGAACATGGGCGCCCCCGGTCCGGGCAAGGTCGCGAAGCGGCAGAAGCGGGTCGGTCATCTCGGCTCAGGTCCAGAGGGGCGGGCGATCCATCGAGACGGCCGAACGAAGGGAAAGAGCGAGGTTCGTCCCATCGTCGATCCACCCTCGGCCGCGCGCGAACAGGTGAAAGCGCTCTTACGGCCTGCGGTGCGGCTTGGCCAGCATGGGGTGCGTCAGGTGAGCTGGCTTAGAAAGATCACGTCCGCGATGGGCCGGCGCACCATGCCCCAATGGCCGAAGCTGACCCGCTCGATCGGCTTGCGCTCGATCTGGATGACGTCGCAATGGCGCGGGTCCCGGGCGATGATCTCGAACAGACGCTCGACGTTCTCGACCGGCCCTTCCAGCACCTGCATGACGCGACGGTTCTCGAAGGCGATGCAGCCGGTGATCCCGAGCGACAGATTGCGCTCCCGGAACCTTCCGAGGTCATGCACGAGATCGGCCAGCGACTGACCTTCGGCAAGAGTGCTGATGTAGCTGAGATGCAGAAGGGCCATCGTGGACTGTAGCTGTTCCGGCCTGAGCCTCGAATGCCGGGGCAACAGTGTGTCTCTGGGCTGAGATCGATCCGCCTCTTCGTTGAGGCGAACCGATCCTTCGTTGCACTATTATGGAGAGCGCTCGCTTCTCGACCAGTCCATAACATGGCGGTCGATTAGCTGGCTACGGATCGTGCTACGCGAGCGTCCGATATCAGCGCCGAGCGCCGGACAGATAGTCCTCCATCGCCTGCCGCGTGCCCTTCTCCCAGATCGCACGCAAGTGTCGCGAGAAAATCTCGGCATAGGCTTCGCTATCGGCCACATCGCCGAAGATGCCGCGCTGCTGGAGGAACCGGCGCGGCTCGTCCTTGGCGGCGCGGGCGGCCTCGCGCAGGGCGTCCCAGTTCGGGTCGTTGGGCTCGATCTGCGTTCCGTCCTCCAACTCGCCATAGCAATAGCGGCACCAGAGCGCCTGAAGCATTGCGAGGCCCGAGACGTCGCGCCCCTCGGCCAGGAACTCGCGCAGGGCGGGAATGACGAATTTCGGCTGGCGGTTCGAGCCGTCGAGGCAGAGACGCCGGATCGTGTCGGCGATGGCGGGATTGGCGAAGCGCTCGGTGACCTTGGCGAGATAGCTTTCGCGGCTGACGCCCTCGATTTCCGGAGAGGCGGGCAGGAGGTAGTTGCGCTCGACATCGTCGAAGAAGCGCAGGACGAGATCGTCGCGCATGGCCTCGTGCGCATAGGTGAGGCCGAGCAGCGCCGATGGGTAGGCGATCGTCGCGTGGCCGGCATTCAGGATGCGCAGCTTCATCAGCTCATAGGGCGTGACATCCTCCACGAAGGTGACGCCGACATGCTCCAGAGCGGGCCGACCGGCCGAGAAACGATCCTCGATCACCCATTGAATGAAGGGCTCGCAGAAAACGGGACGCTTGTCCTCGACGCCTTTTTCGCGGGCGAGCGTGTCGATCTGCGTCTGGTTGGTGGCCGGCGTGATGCGGTCCACCATCGAGTTCGGGAAGGCGGTCTCGCGCCGCACGAAATCGGCGAGCTCTCCGTCCACGCGCTCGGCGAGACCCGTCACGATGCCGCGCGTCAGATCGCCATTGTGGGGGAGATTATCGCAGGAGAGGACCGTGAAAGGCGGCGCGCCGGCTTCGCGCCGGATGCGGATGGCCGACAGGATCAAACCGAACACGGTGCGCGCGGAGGAAAGATTTTCCGTGTCGGCCACGAGATCGGGGTGCTGGAGGTCGGGCTTGTCGCCCGCGATGTAATAGCCACCTTCCGTGACGGTGAGCGTGACGATGCGGATTTCGGGCGCGGTCAGCGTGGCGAGGATGGCCTCGCGGTCACCCGGCTCCACCAGTCGAACGATCGAGCCGACCGCGCGGGAGCGGAACAACCCGTCATCGACCTCGGTAACGGTGAAAAGCCCGTCCTGTGCGCGCATATCGGCAAAGGCCGGCTTGTCTTCCGTGCGGACGCTGAGGCCGACCACGGCAAAGTCCTGGTCCCGCCCCGTCGCGAAGAGATCGTCGAGATAGACGCACTGATGGGCGCGATGGAAATTGCCGACGCCGAAATGGGCGATGCCGGGCGAGAGTTTCGCGCGGTCATAGCCGGGCACGGCGATACGCTCGCCGATCTCCGGCAGGTTCTGATTGGTCAGGCTGGTCATGTGGCTGGGCCTCCTCCCCAGGGGCGAAGCACCGCGAAAGGCGCTCTCACCCTTGTCGGAGGCGGGGTCTAGCGCATCTGCGGCGCGCACGCACGGGTTTTGATCGTGGGATCAGGGCAGGTTCGACGCCTGAAGCGCGTCGCGCACGCGCAGGATCGAGCGACGCAGACGCTCCAGCTCGGCATCCGTCTCGCCGGTGGCGGCGCGAATTTCCGGGGGAACGCTGCGCGCTTCCTCCGCCAGGGCGCGGCCTCTCGAGGTGAGGGCGATGTCCACCACGCGTTCGTCGCGCGTCGAGCGGGTGCGCGTCACGAAGCCGCTCGCCTCCAGACGCTTGAGAAGCGGCGTCAGGGTGGAGGAATCGAGAAGCAACCGCTCCCCCAGGCTACCCACCGTCTGCGGCTCGTCTTGCCAGAGCACCATCATGACGAGATATTGCGGATATGTGATGCCGAGCGCGTCCAGCCGTGGCTTATAAAGCCGGTTGAAGGCATGGGCGGTGGAGTAGACGGCGAAGCAAAGCTGTTCGTCGAGCTGAAGATAGGTGTCCACGGTCATGAGGCCGCTCCCGTCGCAATCGGTCGGCCGCCTTGACGCGGGCCAGCTGCAGGCGTCGCATTCGTCATCCTTGGGATGTTTCGCACGATTCCTGAATTCATGTCTAACATATGTCGCTGCGGTGAAAAGAAGCTGAGTTTGGGGGACATGTTTTAGTGCGGATCGCGCGCTTATGGCGAGGCGCAGGCCGGAAGGCTGGCCCCGCGCCCGCACCCTTCGGCCGCCCGAATACGCACGCGATAGCCCGAAGCGTCGTTCTCGTGCTGGATGTCGGCGCCCAGGCTGCTGGCCATGGCGCGCACGAGCTTGGTGCCCGTACCCGTGCCCTTGGGCGGCGCGCCGGGGGTGAAGCCCTGTCCCTCGTCCTCGACGCGCAGGACGAAGCCGAGCCCGTCCGCGCGCAGATCGACCCGGATTTCACCCGCAACGCCCGGCGGATAAGCATATTTGAAACTGTTGCTCACCAGCTCCGCCACGAGCACGCCCATGGACACAGCCTTGTCGGTAGCGAGGCGGATCGGCTCGGCCGACAAGCGCAGGCGATGCGGCGCGAGCGGCGTCGACCATGTGGCCTCCACCTCGGCGAGAAGCGTTGCCAGATAGTCGGACATTTCCACGAGGTCGAGATCGTCGGAATTGTAGAGGCGGCGATGAACCTGCGCGATGGCCGTGATGCGCTGCTGCGTATCGCGCAGGGCCGAGCGTGCTTCCTCGCTGGTCACGGCCGAGGCCTGAAGCCGCACGAAAGCCGAGACGATCTGGAGCGAATTGGCGACGCGGTGGTTCGCTTCCTTCAGAAGCGCCTCGACCCGCTCGTAGGAGGCGCGCAGCTTGGCCTCGGCTTCGGCCTTTTCCGCTTCGAGCCGGCGACGGTCGAGAACCTGCGTGAAGGTGGATTGGAGAAGGTCGAAGAAGTCGTCGCCGATCGTCTTGACGATGTAGTCGGCCGCCCCCGCTTTGAGGGCGGCGACCGCCACGCGCCCTTCTTCGGAGCCGGTAACATAGACGACGGGAGGCGGATGGGGCAGTCGGGCCATGGCGGCCAGCGTTTCCAGCCCGTCCATGCCCGGCATGTAATGATCCACGGCGACGAGATCGAAACGACCCTCGCGGAGCCGTTCTAGGCCTTCCGTCCCGCCCGAGGCCGTTTCGATCGTATGGCCACGCCGTTCCATGGCGCGCCGGACCAGACGGCACAGGCCCTCGTCGTCGTCGATATAAAGAACCCGTGCCATGCTGGTCAGATGCTTTCGCTGGTCGCTTCCGGGATCTGGATCACGGACAGGAAAAGGCCGAGCTGCCGGATGGCCTGGGCGAAGCTTTCGTAATTCACGGGCTTCGTGATGTAGACATTGGCGCCCAGATCGTAGCAACGCTGAATCTCGACCTTGTCGTCCGTCGTGGTCAGCACCACCACCGGCGTGCGGCGCAGCGGGCCGGCGGCATTCTCCTTCATGCGCACCAGAATGTCGGTGCCGCTCATGTCGGGCAGGTTGAGGTCCAGAAGCACGAGCGCGGGATGGCCTCCCGAAGGCCCGTCGGCATCTCCCAGCAGGAAGTTCAGGGCGCTGGTTCCATCGGTGAAATGGCGAATTGGATTGTGGACGCCCGCCCGGCGGATGTTCTTTTCGATGAGGCGCGCATGGCCTTCATCGTCCTCGACCATGACGATCGTAACGCTACGCGGCGAGTTCAAGACGCTCTAGCTCCTTCGTCCGAAAGGTCGGCCCGCATGGAAAGGCAAAATGTCGCACCGGCGTCAAGAGTTGATTCGCAAGATATTATGCCTCCCAAACGATAAACCATCGCGCGCACATGAGCCAGCCCGATGCCTTCACCCGGCTGATCCTGCGTGCCGGAGCGGCGAAACAGGTCGAAGACCCGGTCATGGTCCTTCGGGTCGATGCCGCGCCCATTGTCGGCCACCTCGAACAGGGCGCGCTCGCCTTCGCGCCGGCCGCGAATCTCGATCACCGGCGGGCGCCCGGGCTTGCGATATTTGATGGCGTTCTCGATGAGATTGGAGAAAATCTGCTCCAGACCCACCCGGTCGCTCACGAGGCTGGGCAGGGGGGACACGCGCACTTCGCCGCCCACATCCTGCAACTTGTGCTGGGAACTGCCCACGATTCCGGCGACCAGGGCGTTCATGTCGATCGGCTCGGGCGCGAGGTTGCGCCGCCCTTCGCGCGACAGGCGCAGGATGGCGTTGATAAGGCGGTCCATCTTCTCGGTGGAGGCGCGGATGAAGCGGATCGACTCCGGCAGGTCCTCGCGCACGGCGAGCTTGGCGTCCTCCGATACGGGGAAGCCTTCGGCCTCCGCTCGCTCCACAAGCTCGCTCAGGGGTCGGATCGTGGCCTCCATCTCGCTCGTGAAGCCCATCACGTTTACGAGAGGTGAGCGCAAATCGTGGCTGACGATATAGGCGAAGCGCTGGATTTCGTCGTTGGCACGCTGAAGATCGACCGTGCGCGCCTGCACGGCTCCTTCCAGATCGTCGTTCAGCCGGGCCAACTCGCCGCTGGTGCGATGGAGCGCGCGAAGGGTGCTGCGCGTCACCCAGATCGTGCCCGCTGCCACCAGCATGAGAAGAACGGCCGCGAGAGCGATGACGGCATAAGCGATGCGCTGGCTGGCCTGCTGACGCTCAATGCGCTCGTCCAGGAGCTGACGTTCTTCCTCGGTCAGGGTACCGGCGAGTTCGCGAACCTGCTGGATCAACTGGGTCGAGCGGTCCCAGGAGAAGTCGAGACCGCTGGGCGAGATTTCCGTGCGGCGCTGCGCCATGGATCTGCGGATCAGAATGAGATGCTCGCGACTCGCGGCCGCGAGGCGATCCAACAGATGGCTTTGGTCGGCATTGTCCCGCACCATGGCGCGCAGATCTTCCAACGCGGGGCCCATGTTGCCTGCGATGCCCTCGACCGCGCGTGCGAAGCGGGCGTCAGGATCGAGAAGGAAGCCGCGCCGCGCCGTTTCGGCCTGTTCCGACAAGGTGCGAAACTGCGACAGACCCAGCTCGACCCGCAGCGAATGCGAGACGAGCGCCGTGTTGTCGGCCACGCGCGCAATCAGCCATGTCGTCGCGCCCCCGGCGATCACGAGAAGGGCGAAACCTGTCGCCACGGCGCCAACGGTGACGCGCGACAGGCGCCTCACAAGCTTTCTCCCGGACGAGCGGAAGGGCGAGTTCGAGAGACGCGGAACGAATTCTCAGACATTTAGACCCTGTAAACGAAAACAGCGGTTCCAACCGAGATGGAAGGTCTATAGGAAAGCGCCAGTCTTTCGGAAGCGCCTGCTTCCAGCCATGGCGGAGAAATACCATGACCATCCAGGGCGAACTCATCATCGGCCACACGCTGGCCAAGGGAACGGCCGGCGAGATCTTCGGCGTCGAAGCGGCCAGCGGCCAGCGCATCGAGCCGGGTTTCGGCGGCGCCACCAAGGACGATCTGGAAAAGGCCTGCCGCCTCGCCGACGAGGCCTTCGACACCTATCGCGAAACCAGCCTCGAGGATCGCGCCCGCTTCCTTGAAGCCATCGCGGACGAGATCCTGGCGCTGGGCGACGAACTGGTGGAACGCTGCTGCCAGGAAAGCGGCCTGCCGCGCCCCCGCGTCGAAGGCGAGCGCGGCCGCACGATGGGCCAGCTTCGCATGTTCGCGGGCGTCCTGCGCGATGGCGGCTTCCTCGACGCGCGCGTCGATCCCGCCATGCCCGAGCGCCAGCCCCTGCCGCGCCCGGACCTGCGCCTGCGCAACGTGCCGCTTGGGCCCGTCGCCGTGTTCGGCGCGTCCAACTTCCCGCTCGCCTTCTCGGTCGCCGGCGGTGACACGGCCTCGGCGCTCGCGGCCGGCTGCCCCGTCGTGGTGAAGGCGCATTCGGCCCATCCCGGCACGTCGGAACTCGTCGGCCGCGCCGTTCTGACTGCGGCCCAGCGCTGCAACATGCCCGAGGGCGTGTTCTCGCTTCTGTTCGACGCCAGCCGCCAGATCGGCCAGGGCCTCGTCGCCGACCACCGCATCAAGGCCGTTGGTTTCACCGGCTCGCGCGGCGGCGGCACGGCGCTGATGCAGATCGCAGCCGCCCGCCCCGAGCCGATCCCGGTCTATGCCGAGATGAGCTCGATCAACCCGGTGATCCTCTTCCCCGGCGCGCTGGCCGCACGGGCCGAGGCGATCGCCAAGGGCTTCGTCGCGTCGCTGACGCTCGGCGCCGGCCAGTTCTGCACCAATCCGGGCCTCATTCTCGCCGTGGAAGGCGACGGGCTGAAGACCTTCGAGGCCGCCGCCGCCAAGGCGCTGGCCGAGACTTCGGCCGCCGTCATGCTGACGCCCGGCATCTGCAAGTCCTATGCGGGCGGCGTCGCCAAGCTCGCAGGCCATGCCAAGGTCGAGACGCTCGGCCGGGGCCAGGAAGGCGGCGAGTTGCGCGGCCAGTCGGCGCTCTTCGCCGTGTCGGCTTCGGACTTCCTGTCCGACGCGCATCTGCAGGAAGAGGTGTTCGGCTCCTCCTCGCTCGTCGTGCGCTGCCGCGACGAGGCGGAACTCGCCAAGGTGATCCAGGGTCTGGAAGGCCAGCTCACCGCCGCGATCCACATCGCCGACTCCGACCACGAGGCGGCGCGCAAGCTCCTGCCGCTTCTGGAAAAGCGGGCGGGCCGTATCCTCGTCAACGGCTTCGGCACGGGCGTCGAGGTTTCTCACGCCATGGTCCATGGCGGGCCTTATCCGTCCACGGCCGATGGCCGCTCGACCTCGGTCGGCTCCAAGGCGATCGAGCGCTTCCTGCGCCCGGTCTCCTATCAGGACCTGCCGGACGCGCTCCTGCCCGATGCGCTCAAGGACGCCAACCCGCTGAAGCTCTGGCGTCGCCAGGACGGCAAGCTCGTCGCGCCGAACAGCTAAAAGCATGATCGATCCCCAGCCGGTGCAGCCGTTCCGGCTGGAAACGCTTGGGAGCCATGAGGCTCTCGCTCGCGTCGCCCTTCATCGGGGCGGCGCGTTCGATGCGGCGGGGGCCGTCGCCATTCTTCCCGCACGGGACGAGGCGGAGCGGATCGACGCCACCTTGCGCGCCTTGCTGGCCGAACTTGCGCCGGGCGAAGGCGTCGTGCTCGTGGTCAACGGCTCGACCGACGACACGCTGGTGCGCGCGCTCGCTTTGTTCGAAACCGGCGACGCGCCGTTTCTCCTTCTCGACGTGGACTGGCAGCCCGGCCGGGGCTCGGCCCCGCTCGCTCGTCGCCTTGCGCTCGACCTCGCCTTCGAACTGTCGCCACACGCCCATCTCTTCTCGATCGACGCCGATACCGTGGTTCAGCCCGGTTGGCGCGCGGCCTACGAAGCGGAATTCATCGGCGGCGCGGCGCTCGTCTGCGGTGCCATCGGCTTCGACCCGGCCGAAGCCGCGCTCCTGCCACCGACCGACGAGGCGGCGGAAACGGTGCTGCGCGAATACCGCGCCGCCTCGCGCGAGATCGACGCCCGGCTCGACCCCGATCCGCTCAACCCCTGGCCGCATCACGGCAATATCGGCGGGGCCAATTTCGGGCTGCGCGCGGGTGTCTATGGCGCGGTCGGCGGCTTGCCCGTCACCAGCTTCGGCGAGGACCGCGCGCTGCTCCGCCGCGTGCGCGCGCTCGGGCTGCCCGTGCGGTTCAGCGAGGGACCGCTGGTCTGGACCTCCTGCCGGCTCGACGGCCGGGCGCGGGGCGGCCTGTCGGACGAGTTGAAGCGCTCGCGCGACGAGGCCGACCCACTGGTGGACGAAGCGCTGGAGCCGGCGGAGGCGCTGGAGCGCCGCATTCGCGCGCGGCTGGCTTTTGCGCGAGCCGGCTCTGCGCAAGCGCGCGGAGACATTCTGTCAGCTTTGGGACTGACCGCCGCCGAGATCGGCTCTGTCGAAGCCGCCGCTACGCCCGGCGAAGCCTGGACCCTCGTGGAAGAACTCAGCCCCCTGCTGAAGCGCGAGCGCCTGCGCCGCTCGCAACTGGCCTCTGAGCTGCCCGCTCTCCTCAACCTTCTCCAGGCGGTGCGCGAAAGCGCAGCAAGTCCAGCCGGTAGCGATCCCGCCTGATCGAGCGCTCCAGCGTCAGCTTTTCGGCCGCGACCATACGCAGGAAGTCCGCCGCGTCGTCGCCCGACAGCGGCGTGTCGGTGGGGCCGAGATAGTTGACCAGAAGCAGTCCCGCGCCCGGCCGCGACTTGCGGCAGGCGCGAGAGAGCAGCGTCTCGATCTCCGGCTCGGTCAGGAAATAGAGCATTTCCGAAAGAACGAGCAGGTCGAAGGGCCGATCGGGGAAGTCGTCCGGCATTCGCCCGACATGGAACTCCACGCGCCCCGGCGCGCCATGGCGCGCGTTCGCGCGCGCGACGATGTTCGGGTCGAGGTCGAAGCCGGTGACCGCAGAAAAGCGGGTGGCGAGCGCGGCCGAGAGATGACCCTCGCCGCAGCCGATCTCGATGGCTTGGCCCCGCCAGTCGTCGCCGAGGAAATGGATCACGTCCTCGCGCTTCTCGATCTCATAGGCGCTGTCTCGCGCCCCCCAGGGATCGTTGTCTCCGCGATAGAGTGTCTCGAAATGCTCCGCACCCGGCGGCGTACCCGGCCTCATGTGCCAGAACACACATTCGAACGGGCCTTGATGATGGCGCAGGAACCAGTCCGGCAGGGCGAAGCCTTCCGGATCGTCGGTCACGATGCCGCCCATCTGGGTTTCATGCCGGGCGATGGCGCGCGCCTTTTCCACGATCGGCGTCTCGACGCGGAACGGGTGCAAGCCTTCGACATCCACCTCCTTGTCCTCGGGGTGGCGCAGCGACCAGACGGGATAGGACAGAAGCCGGATATGGGGGCGCAGCCGATGCACGGCCTCCGCCAGGAGCGCGGCGGCTTCATGGTCCGGGTGCGGGTCGAAAAGCACGGTGGAGGCGAGCGCCGTCGCTCCTGTTCGGTCGCAGAGCGCCGCGACCTTTTCGGCCGCGCCCGCGAAATCGTCGTGCCAGCGGGATGCGCCGTCGGGGAGGGCGAGGCGCAGCATCTCGGCGGTTTCGCAGCCCAATTCCGCCATGGCGAGCGCCTGTTCCTCGCGCCTACGCGCGGCCAGGCGTTCGGGCGGCCATTCGGCCGAGCCGCGATGCGAGCCCTCGCCATCGGTCAGCGCGACGAGGCCGACCGCGCGCCCGGCTTGCGCTGCGGCCAGAAGCAGGCCGGACGCGCCGAGCGCCTCGTCGTCCGGATGCGGCGCGATGACCACCAGCCCGCCCGCGCCGATCAGGAGCAGCGGGTCCACGACGGGGGCCACATCGTGGCGGGCGCACCAGTCGCCGTAGCGGCTCATCTGAAAATCTCCGGCAGGCGCGCCGCCAGCCGGCGCGCATGATCCAACAGCGCGGCATCCGGGTTGGCCTGCCGCAGATAGGTTGATAGGTCGCGGATCGAACGCGCCAAGGGATGGTCTTCCGCAAAGGCCGAAAGTCCGAGGCCGCGTTCGGCCAGCGGGATCACGGCCAGCCCCGCCGATTCCACCCGCAGCCGGGCGAAAACCGCGAGCGAGGCGGCAAGCTCGGCCTCCTCGCCGCCTTCCACCGCGCGCGCCGCCGCCTCGACCTGAAGCCGCGCGTCCCGCGCCGCCAGAATGGCTTCGCCGACCCGCGCGCTCTGGAGCGGGTGATCGAGCCGCCCCGTCTCGCGCAGACCATCCGCCAGCCCGCGCACGATCCGCTCGACGGCGCCGAGCTGAACCGCCGCGCAGCGCCAGATGCCGCCCATGAAGAAGGGCTCGCGGCGATAGTCGTCCGGCCCGCCGAGACGCGCCGAGACGGAAATCTCCATCCCGTCGAACCGGAACGTGCCCGAGCGCGAGGCGCGCATTCCGCGCATATTCCAGCTGGAGAAGTCCAGGCGGGAGGGCTCGTCCACATCGATCAGAAGAAGCTGAAGCCGCCCGTCGGCCTCCGTCACCGGAACCAGCGCCAGCGAAACCCAGCCGAGGCCGGAGGCGTAGCGCTTGGCCCCGGTCAGCCGCAGGCGGTCGCCCTCGATAGGCTCGACCGCAAAGGGCGGACTGCCATCCGCACCCCAGACGCCAAGCAGCGCGCCATGCTCGACCCGCGCGCGCACCATCGCCTTCTGATCCGCCCGGCCGAACAGCGAGACGAGTTGCAGCGCGTTGGCATGGCCTTCGAACAGGCGGCCGAGGCTGAGATCGGCGCTGCCGAGCGCCACGAAGAAGGGCAGCGAGCGCGCGGCCGGGTAGGCATAGGCAAAGCCTGACCCTTCGGGGCGCATGGGCGCGGCGAGGCAGCCATGCCGGCGCAGGGCCTCCAACTCGGCCGTGAGATCGGCCTCGTGCCCGTCCGCCCGCGCGGCGGCGAGAGGCGTGATCTCCGCGAGCGCGCGGACGGACCCGTCGATGATCTCGCTCGAAAGCTCTTCCATGGCGGTGAACTCATCTGGTTGGCGCTGACGTCGGATGTCGCGCGTCTCGTGATGGACGGGCGAGGTGCCGTCACTGTCTCCGTTTCCCGGAGCCGTGTGCCGGCGCTCGGCGCCCGCGCGGTCGGAGGCGCTGGTCGACACGGAGTTTGGATCGCTCAAGAAACCTTCGGACAGCCACCGCGATGGACAGCGCCTCACCATGAGCTAGATGCCGCACGGCAATCGCATAGGACTCATTTGGATGGCCGGGAAACGACATTCGGAGCACCGGGCGGGCGTTCCTCGCTGTTTCCTGTGCAGCGCACGGCTTTGGGACGGGGAAGGGCGCGATCTGTCCTGGGGCGAGCGGGTGCGTCCTTTCGCGTTCGCCTGCGGGTCCTGCGGGCTCCTGGTGGATGATCCGGCGGCCGACGCACCAAGCCGCGCGCAACTCGGCCGGGCGCTGAAGCCGGGGCCGGTCGTGTGCGAGCCCGATGCGCCTTACGGGTTCGACGCCTATACGCTGCGCTCGGCTGCCACGCTGCACGGGCTCTGGGCCGAGCCGATGGGCGAAGCACAGGCCGAGGCGCTGCGCCAACCCCATTCGCCGCTCCCCGGCGCGGCGCATCTGCGCCCGCTCACCGACGGGCCGTCCGCGCCGATCAGCCTCGCCATCCTCTGCCGCGCGGCCGAGCGCGAGGCCGCGCTGGGCTTGGCGGAGGCCGCGCGCGTCTGGTGCGACGATGTGCTGATCCTGCTCGACGGGGAAGGCGCGGGCGAGGACGGCCCCGGCTTGCGCCTGCGCTACCGCCCGCTCGCCGGCCATTTCGCCGCCCAGCGCAACGCCGCGCAGGACTTGACGCGCCATGATTGGGTGCTGCAACTCGACGCCGACGAGACGCTGGAGGAGGGCGTCGCCGAGGCGCTGCCCTATCTCGTGGGCGCGGTCGGGCCGGATGTCATCTCGATTGGCTTGCGGCGTGCTAATCGGGTGGATGGCGTCCTGTCCGATCTCTTTCCCGACACGCAATATCGGCTGAACCGCCGCTCCGTGCGCTACGAGAACCCCGTGCACGAGCGCCCGGCGCGCCCTTGGCAGCAGAGTCTTTTGTTTCTCGGCGGCGGCATCCGGCACCATCTCGGGCGCGCCCATGTGGAAGCGCGCTCCCGCCGCTACGAGGCGATGAACCCCGGCGGCGGGCGCTTGTTCGAAGAAAGCGAGCTGCTGCGCCCCTACGAGGCCTGACGGGCCTTGCCGTAGAGCGCCAGCGTTTCCCGGCCCAGCGTGTATCGGTTGAAGCGACCGGCGGCTTTCCGCGCCGCCGCGCGCAGCGACTGGCGGGTCTCGTCGCTGGTCAGGATCGGGCGGATGGCGTCGGCCAGAGCCGCGCCCGTGTCGCTCGCCGCCATCAGGCCCGCGCCCGTATCGCCCACGAACTCGCGCCCGCTCGCGTCCAGCGCGTTGGCGACCATCGGCCGGCCATAGGCGATGCCCTCCTGATAGACGAGGCCGAAGCTCTCGTAGCGCGAAGGGGCGAGAACCGCGTGCGCCCCGGCATATTCCACCGCCAGCGCCTCTTCCTGCATCCGCCCCAGCGCCTTGACGCGCCGGCGCGCCGGCTCGGGCAGATCGGCCGGGACATCGCCCTCCGGCACGCCGACGAGGCGCACTTCGAAGTCCGGGATCGCGCCGCGGTCGGCCTCCGCGCCGAGGATCGCGGCCGCTTCCATG
The DNA here is from genome assembly GCF_001463805.1 of Aureimonas sp. D3. Lineage (NCBI taxonomy): Bacteria > Pseudomonadati > Pseudomonadota > Alphaproteobacteria > Hyphomicrobiales > Aurantimonadaceae > Aureimonas > Aureimonas sp. D3. Next base: position 36,119 of record NZ_BBWM01000063.1, read on the forward strand.
ATCATGTCGAAGCCCTTGCGATGCTCCGCCCGGCCGACGAAAAGAAGCCGCAGCGGCTCGCCCGGCCTGGCCTCGGGATAGGCGGCGGCCTTCGCCCGCGCCAGCGTGCCGGGCGGCAGGCTGAGGCCGACCACCGCGTGGGGCTGATGCCCGGAGAGGCCATACTCGGCCGTGATGCGGCGGGCATGTTCGCCCGTGTTCGAGATGAGCCCGGCGCTCCCCTTGGCCTGCCGGATTTCCAGCCGGTCGGCCGCCCAGCCGTCGATCCGGTCCCGCGCACTGATAGCCGGATCGCGCGAGAAGGCGGCGGGCGTCGAGTTGCGCGTCACCAGCGCGAAGCCGTGCCGTCCGGTCAAAAGCGCGGCCGGGGCATACCAGTTGGTCGCCTCCACCACGTCGAAGGGCCGGGCGGCATGTTCGGCGAGAACCGCGCGGCGAAAGGCGAGCGGGGCGGCCAGATGCCCCGCGCCGCCATAGAGCCTCAGTCGGCCGAGGCCGCTCGCCTTGTCGATGGCGCAGCCGACGATGGACACGCCGCCCGCCGTCTCGCGCCCCGTGCGGTCGAGCGTGAAGACGGTGACGTCGCAGCCGGCCAGAACGAGGCTTTCCGCGATCTCGCGGGCCGCCGTGGACAGGCCGCTCGGCGAAGGCGGATAGTCCCAGGCGATCAGGGCGGTTCGCATCATTGGGCGAGAAGCCTTTCATAGAGTTCGACATAGCGCTGGGCCATGTGGCGGCTGGTGAACCGCTCCTCGAAGCGGCGGCGCACGCCCGCCCTGTCGATTGTGCCGATCCGCTTGAGCGCGTCCACCGCTTCCGCTTCGCTCTCCACCACGAATCCGGTGACGCCGTCTTCCACGATCTCGGCGACGCTGCCGCGCTTCCAGGCGATGACGGGCGTGCCGCAGGCCATGGCCTCGATCATCACCAGGCCGAAAGGCTCCGGCCAGTCGATCGGAAACAGAAGCGCCTCCGCCCCGCCGAGAAGCGTGTTCTTGGCCGCGTCGTCCACCGGGCCGACATATTCGGCGCTCTGCGACAGGAGCGGGCGCACCTCGCGCTCGAAGTAAAGCGGGTTCCCAACATCCACCGTGCCCGCCAGTCGGATGGAGCGCCCAGCAGCCTTCGCGACGCGGATGGCCGTGTCGGGGCGTTTCTGGTCCGTCATGCGGCCGATAAAGGCGAGATAGCGCCCCGGCGCGGTCTGGGGCGCGTAGCGCGATCCGTCGATCCCGTGATGCACGACGCCGGCGCGGTTCGCCTCCGGGATGCCGCTTTCCTGCGCGGCCGAGATGGCGGCGACCGGCAGATCGGGAAAGGCGGCGAAGAAGAGTTGCCGATCCAGCTCGTCCACCCGCCAGTGGATGGTGGTCAGGCTGTGCTTGCGCCGCTCGCCCAGAAGCGCGGCGTGGAAGAATTCGCCGTGACAATGGACGATGTCGAAGGACCCGAGATGCCGGCGCAGATGCTCCATCTGCACCGCCTCCAGAACCGCCGGAATAGAGGGAGGAACTTGGCCATATTGAGTCTCCAGCGCCTGAAGACTCGGTAGGGAACCGATGATCGGGCCATTCGTCGCACTGTCGGTCGGCGCGAACAGCGTTACCTCGTGACCAAGACTTCGCAACGCGGCGCTTAATTCTTGGACAATTCTTTCGGTGCCGCCGTGATTGATCGGCGGAACCGGGAAAATGTTAGGCGCGACTTGAGCGATGCGGAGCATTTGGGGACCTGAACAAAACTCTTCCTCGGTCATTATGGGCGAGATGAGGGGTTGGAAAGGGAGACGGTCATGTTCTTGCTTCATGTCGCCCTGCAGGGCTGCCTGCGCGCCGAGAATGTCGCTTATGGTCTGACGGCCGATACGGGGGGCCATATCCGCTATCTGCTCGATCTGGTTCGCGCGTCCTCCACGGCAGGTCCCGTGCGCCGCACGGTGATCGCGACGCGGGGGTTCGTGAGCGAACTGGGGGACGAATACGCGCCAGCGCCTGTGCGCGAGGAATCCGGCATCGAAATTCTGCGCTTGGCGAGCGCGCGGCCGGATTATCTGCCCAAGGAGGATTTGTGGGCCGAGACGGAAAGCTTCGCTGAAGGTTTGATCGCCTGGATCGAGGCGCAGGACGAGCGCCCTGACTTGATCCATGCCCATTATGCCGATGCCGCCAGCGTCGCCGCCATCGTGGAAGATCGGCTCGGCATTCCGTTCGTCTTTACCGCCCATTCGCTCGGCCGGGTGAAGGCCGAGGTGATGGGCGCGCGCGCCGCCGACGTGCCGCATCTGGACAAGCGCATCGAGATCGAGGAAGCGGCCATCGCGCGCGCCTCGCTGGTCATCGCCTCCTCGCGCGACGAGGCGGAGGTGCAATATGCCGGCTACCGCGAATACGACCCCGGCCGCATCCGCATCCTGCCACCCGGCAGCGATCTCGAGCGCTTCGGCGCGGCGACCGCTTGCTCCGAAGTGGAGGCTTCGATCAACCGGTTTCTGAACGAGCCGGACAAGCCGGTGCTTCTGGCGCTGGCGCGGCCCGTCGCCAAGAAGAACCTCTGCGCCCTGGTGCGTGCCTATGGCGAAAGCGCCGAACTGCGCCAGCGCGCCAATCTCGTGATCATGGCCGGCAACCGGCAGGACCTCTCGGCGCTCGACGGCGAAATGTCCGGCGAAATCCGCGAGATCCTATGCCTCATCGATCGCTACGATCTCTACGGCCACGTCGCCTATCCCAAGACGCACCGGCCCGACGATGTGGCCGCGATCTACGCCTATGCGCGGGATCGGCGCGGCCTCTTCGTCAATCCCGCCCTCAACGAGCCCTTCGGCCTGACGCTGCTGGAAGCCTCGGCGGTCGGCTTGCCGCTGGTGGCCACCGACAGCGGCGGCCCGAACGACATCATCGAGATGTGCGGCAATGGCGAGTTGGTGGACCCGCAGTCCACGCAGGCCATCGCCGAAGGGGCGCTGCGCATTCTGCGCGACTCCGCCTTGTGGGATCGCTATGCGGCGGCCGGCGCCAAGGCCGTCGCGGCCTATGACTGGAGCCGGCACGCCGCGCGCTATCATGAGCTGGTGCAGTCTCTGCTGGCCCGCCGGCAGGCGACAGGCGCCAAGGTCGAGCAGCTTCTGATCTGCGATATCGACAACACGCTGGTCGGCTGCGACATCGGCGTTCAGCGCTTCACGCAATGGCGCAGCGAGCAGGACGGCCTGGTTTTCGGCGTCGCCACCGGCCGCTCGTTCCACAGCGCCATGTCGATTCTGGAGCAGCGCAACGCGCCGCGCCCGCAGGTGATGATCACCTCGGTCGGTTCGGAAATCTATCATCTCGACAGCAACGGAACGACTTATACCGCCGATCCGGACTGGCGTGATACCGTGCGCCGGGGCTGGAACCGGGAGGCCGTCCACCGCGCCCTGCGCTGGCTGCCGGGCCTCGTGCCGCAGGCCGCGCTGGAACAGCGCGCCTTCAAGCTCTCCTATTTCAGCGATGGCGACCGCGAGATCACGTCTCGCGTGCGCGAGCGACTGGAACTGGCGGGCCTGCGCTGCTCGGTGATCCACAGCCACGGGCGCTATCTCGATATCCTGCCCGTGCGCGCTTCCAAGGGCACGGCGGTGGATTTCGTACGGCGGCGCTATGGCCTGCCCGAAAACGCGGTCTTCGTCGCCGGGGATTCCGGCAACGACATCGAGATGCTGCGCACGATTCCGCAGGCCATTATCGTCGCCAATTTCTCCGACGATCTGGCGAGTCTGCCTTCGCTCAAGCATTCCTATGTCGCGCGCGCCACCCATGCGCGCGGGGTCATCGAAGGCGTTCTTCACTTCCGCAACAAGGCGCGCGCGACATGGCCATCATCAGTGCTCTGACGCTGGTTCGCGGCCGCGAGCGCCATCTCGCCAACCTTATGAAGAGCCTCGCGCTTCAAACGCAAAGGCCCGACGAACTCGTCATCGCCTGGATGCAGGCGGAGCCGCACGGCAACCTGCCCGAGATCGGGCTGCCCGTGCGCCATGTCTTCGTGCCGGGCGATCCGATGCCGCTCGCGGCCGCGCGCAATCGCGCGGCCGAGGCGGCTCGGGGCGAGGTGCTGGTGTTTCTCGACGTGGACTGCATCGCAGGCCCGGACCTCGTGGCCGCCTATGGCGCGGCGGCCGGGGAGCGAGACGGATTGTTTCTCGGCGAGGTTCTATATTTGCCGGATGGTGCGGTGGGCGAGGCGATCGACTACGCCGCGCTCGACCGGATCGGGCAGGCGCACCCGTCCAAGCCCGCCATGCCCGACACAGGCGTACGCGAGGAGCCCGATTCTGGCGAGCTATGGGGCCTGTCCTTCGCGCTGCGTCGCGAGCGCTATCTGGCGCTCGGCGGCATGGACGAGAGCTTCCATGGCTATGGCGGCGAGGAAACCGATTTCGCCGCGCGCGCCGGCGCATCCGGCCTTCGCTTCTATTGGACGGCGGGCGCGCGGGCCTATCACCAGCACCATCCCGTGCACGTCCCGCCGCTCCACCAGTTCGACCATATCCTGCGCAACGCCGCGCGCTTTCGCGACAAGCACGGGCGCTGGTGCATGGATTACTGGCTCGGCCAGTTCCGGGATCAGGGCCTGATCGGCTGGAGCGAGAGCGCCGAGCGGATCAAGCTGCACCGCCGCCCCGAGCCGCAGGAAATTGCCTCAGCGCTTCAGCCGGGCGAGCGTTTGTTCAGCTGAAAAGGCTCTCAGGTCACAACGTCCCGGCCCTGGCGGGCATCTCGCGGCGGACTCTCTATCGTTCCGCCGCGAGAATTCGCGTATCTGACAATGCGCGGGATCAGCTGGCGACGACGCTCAGCGCCGGTGCGGCGCTTGTCTTGGCATCTGCCTCCGTAGCCCCGGCCCAAAGCTCGTCGCAGAGCCCTTCCAGCCAGCCGGCGGCCTTGCGGGCGGCCTCCGCGTCGTAGAGCGAGGCAATGGCTTGCGTCTCCAACCCGCGCGCGCGTTCCAGAAGCGCCTGCCAGCCGGCGAGGTCGCCCGGCCAGGCCGGGGCGGTGACCGCCGCGCCGAGCCGCACCAGCGCTTCGGCCTTGCGGGTCTGCTCGCCGAAATAGCGCCATTCCGGCATCACCACCAAAGGCCGGCCGACCCGCGCGATCTCATGCACCGTGTTGTCGCCCGCCGAGGCGATCACGATATCGGCGGCGGCGAGATAGTCGGTGACGCCGCGCACCCAGCCGAGCTCCTGGCAATTGCTGAAATCCGTCTCATGCCCTTCGCGGTGCGTCGGGCCGAGCACCAGCCAGAGCGCGTCCGGCGCGGCGCGGGCAGCGACCGTGAGCGGGGCATAGGGTGTGCCGCTGCCCCCGCCGCCCGTCAGCACCACGACGATCTCGCGGGTCGGATCGAGGCCGAGCTTGGCGCGCGCCTCGGCCTTGCCGGGCACGGCATCCAGCGTCGTGCACAGGCCGCCGGAATAGAAGGTCTTGGCGCGCAGGCGAGCGGGATAGTCGTCCTGTTCCATGCGCTCGTCGAAGGGCGCGAGCATCCCGACGGCCGCCTCGTAGGCGCCGACATGGCCGATATCGCCCCGGTCGCCATGCATCCTGATCTGGATCGAGGGCACGCTCGCCGCGCGCGCCAGGAGGCCGATCTCGCAGGAGACATCCACCACGAAGAGGCCGGTGTCGCGATCGTCCAGATGGTCGAGGATGGTGCGCATGGTCCGGCGCATTTCCGACACGCCGAGCGGCACGCAATGCATCACGCTCGGCGTCGGCTCGGCGTAGAGGCGGGGCGTCGGCACGCCTGCGCCGATCATGTTGGGCAGGGGCACGATCTCGATGTCGCGCTCGAACCCGTCGAACAGATGCGGCCCCGCCGTCAGCACCGAGACCGGGCGATCCTTCGCAAATTCCGACACGAGCGCCATGGTGCGGTTGGCGTGTCCACGCCCCTGATGATGCACGAAGAAGGAGATGGGTTTCTTCAAGGGGGTGCCGAGCTCCAGGGAGGGGTGCGGATGGCCGCAGAGACGGGGGCATATCGGCCGCATCCGCAAAATGACGAGTCCGGGGATCGGTAGGCGGGACGTGACCGCGCGCGTGCCATCGTCGCGGCGAGGCGCAAAGGCGTCGTTTGGCGGGCTGCGACGCGGGGGAGCGTTGCGCGGGCGGATTGTCGCGCGTCACGCCGCCCGCAAGGTTTCGCAACAAAATGATCCGTTCCGCCACGGCCAAACCGCGCTAACGAGAACGCGGGACGGCCTCCAAAGCGAAGGCAAGGCGGATGAGCTTGGGCATCAAACTTCTGGTGGTGGACGACGACGCCGACATCCGGCACCTGCTCGGGCGCTATCTGGAAGATCAGGGCTTCGACATCCGGCTGGCGGCGGACCGGCGCGACTGCGAAAGCCGGTTGGCCGCCGAGACGTTCGATCTCGTGGTGCTCGACGTCATGCTGCCGGATGGCTCGGGGCTCGATCTCTGCCGCGAGGTGAAGGACCGCACACCGGACCTTGCCATCATTCTCCTGACCGCCCTCAAGGAAGACATCGACCGCATCATCGGACTAGAGCTGGGCGCCGACGATTATCTCGTGAAGCCCTTCAATCCGCGCGAACTGGTGGCCCGCATTCGCGCCGTGCTCCGGCGCGGCGGCCGGGGGAGCGAGGCGGTGGCTCCCGCGCCGCGCTACCGTTTCGAGAGCTTCCATCTGGACACCGCGACACGCCGCGTGCGCGACGAGGGTTCGGGGCAGGACGTCGATCTGACGGGCGCGGAGTTCGATCTCCTGGTGATCTTTCTGGAGCGACCTGGCCGCGTCCTGTCGCGCGACATGCTGATGGACCTCCTGCATGGGCGCAGTTCCACCGATCCGTTCGATCGCACGATCGACGTCACCATGAGCCGGCTTCGCAAGAAGATCGGCGACAACGGGGTGTTTCGCCTGTTCAAGACGGTGCGCAACGGCGGATACCAGTTCGCGGCTCCGGTCGAGAAGGTCTGAGCCATGGTGTCGCTGCGCAACCGGCTGGCGCTGCTTCTCGTCGGGGCGATCGTCGGCGTCGTGGTTCTGGCGGCGGTTGTGACCTTCCAGATTCTGGACCACGACGACTCCGCCGATTTCGAAGGCATGTTCGCCGAAAGCGTGTCGCTGGCTCTGCGCGTCGCCGAAGGCTCAGGCGCGAAGGCGCGGGCAGCGGGCATCGAGACCGGCCCGGAGCCACGTGCCCGCGATGTTCACGAAGAACCGAGCGCCAAACTTATCCGGCGGCTTCGGGCCGAAGGGACGGATATGGACGTGCGTGTCGTCTCCAGCGAGGACGGCCGGCACTTTCGCATCGCCGTGCCGCTCCGCGACGGGACATGGATGTTCCTGCACTATCCCGGCCTGCCGCCGTCGCCCATCGGCCCGCTCGTCTCCTATCTCTCGCTGGTGACGCTCGGCGCGATCGCGGTGGCACTGATGGCCGCGCGGCGGATCACCGGACCCTTGCGCGTTCTGGAACAGGCCGCCGCCTCGGTGCGCCCGGACGGAACGTTGGCCCCGCTCACGCCCAAAGGGCCGGCGGAACTGCGCGCGACGGCCGAGGCGCTGAACCGCCTGTCGGAGCGGGTGCGCTCGGCGACCGAGAGCCGAATGCGCCTCGTGGCGGCGGCCGGCCATGATCTGCGCACGCCGATGACGCGCCTGCGCCTGCGCGCCGAGTTTCTGCCCGAGGCGGAGCGCGAAGCCTGGTTGAGGGATCTGGGCGAACTCGACGCCATCGCCGACAGCGCCATCCGCCTCGTGCGCGAGGAAGTGGCTGCCGACCCGCCCGAGCCCGTCGAGCTGCCGGCGCTGCTCGGCGAGATCGCGGGGGAACTCGGCGCGATCGGGCGCCTGGTGCGGTTCGAGGGCGGCGCGGCGAGCGGGTTCGTGAGGGGGCAGCGCCTCGCGCTCAAACGCGCCTTCAGCAATCTCATCGACAATGCCGCGACGCATGGCGGGGGCGCGGTGCTGCGCTTGGAGGGCTCGGGCGAGGCTTGGCGCGTCGTGGTCGAGGATCGCGGGCCGGGCATCCCGGCCGAGCTTCTGGCGCGCGTGTTCGAGCCCTTCTTCCGGGTCGATGCGGGACGGCGCAAGACCCATGGCGGAGCAGGGCTCGGCCTTGCCATTGCGCATGAAATCCTCGAGCGGCACGGCGGCACGATCCGCATCGAGAACCGCGAGGGCGGCGGCCTGCGGCAGGTGGTGGACCTCCTCCGCTTCGAGCCTACCAGTTGACGAGGCGGGCCAAGCTTCCGGCAGCAGCGTGGCCCGTATCCCACGCGGCAGAGAGTGAACGGGTGAGAAGGCCGGGCGCGGCTTCGGCCGGCTGCCATGCGGGACGAGCGGGGCCTTGCGTCTCGGCATCGGCCACGATCTCGCGGGCTGGCGTTTCGAGATCAGCGAGGCGCGTGCGGGCCGGCGTCGCCGGGCGACGCGCGGCCTTCGCGATGCTGCGATGCAGCAGCGGATCGCGGGACTCGCAGGCCGGCGCGCATTGGTCGAACAGAAGCACACCGTCCTTCCGCGCTGCGTCGAAGCTTGCCAGCCGAACCGGCGGGGAAGGGCGCGCGGCGGCGGGCTTGGCTTCGGCCTGCGACTGCATCTCTGCGACCGGCCCGAACACACGGGCGGGAACCGGCAGCCGCGCCTCGCGCACCGGCCTCGGCGCGGCCGCGATCATGAGGGTCGGCACCGCGTCGGTGCCGCCAACCTTCCCGAAGCCGCTGTCGAGCCCCGGCAGCACCATGGCTTCTCGCTGGGGCTCGCTCTGCGCGGCTTCCTCGGCAAAGCCCGGCCATGGCGCATCGCCCAGTCCGAGATCGATATGGGACGCGGCATTCAGCGCGATCATGACCGAGCCCGACAGAAGCGCCTGACCGGCAAAGCGCCGGGCAAGACGGGTCAGAGGGTGAAAGCTGCGGGTCGTCGCTGAAGCCATGTCCGATCGTCCTTGTGGGTCGAACGGAATCTGCGCTCTTTGGGAGACACCAGTGGGGCCGCTTCGTTACGTTATGTGACCGAGATTTCCGAAATGTTGCGGAGCGTGTCGGGCGCGTGTGCGCGCCCGGAACCCGGCAAGCGCTTGTTCGGGCGCGGCTTTCGACGTCAGAAGGCGCGCAGCAGCACCACGGCGCCATAGCCGCAATTGGCGAGAATGAGGCAGAAGACGGCAAACGAGCCGAGATCCTTGGCCTGCTTGGCGAAGTCGGAAATCTCCGGCGACACGCGGTCCACGATCACCTCGATCGCCGTGTTCAGCGCCTCGCCGGCCATGAGCACCAGCATCAGGACGATCTGCACGAGGAAGTCGAGCGGGCTCGCCCCGATCAGCGCGAAGACGCCGAGCAGCGCGCCGCCCGCCATCAGCTCGTGCCGGAAGGCGGTTTCGCCGAGAATGCGGCGGAAGCCTCCGAAGGAATAGCGCGCGGCCGCGAAGAGATGGCCCGCGCCGCGCTTCTTTTGAGGCGCCGCCGTCCGGTCGAGCGAAAGATCGAGGCTCATGGGCGAGTTCCGATGGAGGCGAGGGTCTTTCCCGTGCCACGGCACGGGGCGAAGGCATCGAGCTCACGGCTGTAAACCGAGGTCGAAACGTCCATCAAGCCCAAAATCGTGTGGAACACATTGTCGTGCGAGAGATCTGCGCTAGCGCGAGCCTTCAGGCAGGACGTGTCGATCCCGAACGCGGTCTGATAGCTCTGCGAGAACCAGGCGACCTGAGGCACATGGGTCTGCGTCGAGGGCGCGATGAAATAGGGCGCGGCGTGAAGATAGAGCCCGTTTTCGCCCAGCGACTCGCCATGGTCGGACACGAAGAACAGCGCGGTCGAAAGCCTGTCCTCGCCCTTCAGCGTATCGATGATTTCGGACAGGACATGGTCGGTATAGAGGATCGTGTTGTCATAGGCGTTGACGATCTCGGCGCGCTCGCAATCGGCGAACTGCGCCGTCTGACAGGCTGGCTGGAAGCGCTCGAAGTCCTTGGGGTAGCGCTCGAAATAGGCCGGGCCGTGGCTGCCCAGCTGATGCAGCACGATCACCGTGTCGGACTGGACGCTCGGCAGGGCGCGCTTCAGCCGATCCACCAGGATCTCGTCATGGCACTCGCCGCCCGAGCAGAAGCGCGGGTCGTTCGTGGCAGGCAGGAACTCGTAAGGGATGCGCTCGGCCACGCGCATGGAGCCCGTGTCGTTGTCGTACCATTCGACCTTCACACCGGCATGGGTGAGCACGTCCGTCAGGTTTTCCGTCGAATGCGCCTTGCGCTCGGAATAGTCGCGGCGCGGATAGTTCGAGAACATGCAGGGCACGGACACGGCCGTCGACGTGCCGCAGCTCGACACGTTGGAGAAGTTGAAAACGCCTCGCGCGGCCAATTCCGGCGTGGTGTTCTTCTCGTAGCCGTTCAGCCCGAAATTCTGCGCGCGCGCCGTTTCGCCGACGACGAAGACGGTCAGCACCGGCTTGCCCGCCTTGACGATGAGCGGCCCCTTGGCGGCGTCCGTGCCCAGCGGGGCGGGCGTCAGGTTGCGGTCCTCCATCTCGCGCGAGGCGAACTGGAACGCGGCGACCACGGGGGCGCTCGGGTTGAGGCTCGCGATCAGATCGCGATGCTGGCGGAAGGTCGAGGCGAAGGCCGAGTAGTTGAGGAATGTCGCGAGCGCCGCGCCGCCCAGAAGGGCGAAGACGGTCAGCGTGTTGTAGAGGAGCTTGGCGGGAAACCGGCGATGGCGCACCCGCACGAAGGCGATGGCGAGCGAAGGCAGGAGACCGAACAGAACGAGATGCAGGATGAGATTGGGCGTGAAGAGATGCTTGGCCTCGCTCGTTGTTGTCAGCGCGACATTCTGAATCATCTCCCGATCGATCAGGACGCCGAACGTGTTCACATAGTAGGAGGCGGAAGCGGCCACGAGAACGAGCGCGATCAGGACCGGCTTGATGACATATTTCACCGAGACGATGACGAGGATCGCCGACAAGAGGCAGAACAGCCCGAGCCCGAGCCAGACCAGCTTGTCGAGATGCCCGGAAAAATATTCGAGCCCCTTGCGCCAGAAGGTTTGGTTCGGCCCTACAAGAAGAAAGGCGGCCGTGAGAAGTGACAGCGAGACGCTGCCGATGACGGGGCGATGAAGGCGCATGGACATCCGGCACAGGGGTAGGATCGGTCTCGCGGCGAGCGGCGGCGAACCATGCTCGCAAGTCCGCTTCCATATCAGTTTTGTGACGTTGCGCCTTCGCGGCTTCTATACAGTTTCGTATAGAAGCTATGAGCGCCGTCCTTTGTCTTGCCGGTGCGACACGCGCTGCCGCAAAGCCGGGCGGGGAGGTCGATGGGTGGCACTGCGTCGGGAGGCGACCCGTTTTCGCCTCATGGCGCATCGGAGTCCGGCATGAAGGTTCTTCTGATCGAGGACGATCGCTCTACCGCCGATTATGTCGGCGCGGGCCTGCGCGAGGAAGGGCATGAGATCGACCATGCGCCCGACGGCATGACCGGGTTCGAACTCGCCTGCACGCGCAGCTACGACGCGCTGGTGGTGGACCGGATGCTGCCGCGCCTCGACGGATTGTCGCTGGTGCGCGCGCTGCGCTCGGCCGGGCGCAACGCGCCCGTCCTCTTCCTCACCTCCGTCGGCGGGGTGGACGACCGGGTGGAGGGGCTGGAAGCGGGGGCGGACGATTATCTCCTGAAGCCTTTTGCCTTTTCGGAACTGATGGCGCGGCTCAACGCCCTGATGCGCCGCGCGCCGGGGCGACGGGAAGAGACCACGCTGGAAGTCGGAGACCTCAAGGTCAATCTCCTGTCGCGCTCCGTCTCGCGCGCAGGGACCTCGATCGAGCTTCAGCCGCGAGAATTCCGGCTCCTGGAATATATGATGCGCAATCGCGGCCGGGTGCTGACGCGCACCATGCTTCTGGAGCGGGTCTGGGATTTCCATTTCGACCCCAAGACCAATGTCGTGGAAACCCATGTCAGCCGGCTGCGCGCCAAGGTGGACCGGCCCTTCGCCAGCGAGATGATTCGCACCGTGCGCGGCTCGGGCTATCTTCTGGATGCGTGAGCGCGCGGGGGAGCGCGGCTCCGGCTTCTCGGTTCTGCGCACCACGACCTATCGGCTGGCGCTGGCCTATACGCTCATCTTCATTCTGGCGGTCGCGGCCATCATGGGACTCACCTACGCGGTCGCGACCCACGAAGTCCGCGGCATTTCGGTGCGCGAGATCGACCATGACATGGCCGTCTTCGAATCCGCCTTTCGCGAGGGCGGCGAGGCGGAACTGCGTCACAGCGTGCATGAGCGCTCGGAAGGCGCGCCGGGAGACAGTTTCTTTCTGCTTCTGGCCCCGGACGGCAGTTTCCTGGAGGGCAATATCCCGCCCGTGCTCTGGCGCGAGGGCTGGTACCAGCAATTCGTCGATGAGGAGGTGCTGCATCTCAGCCAGGATCTGATGGACGCCGCCGCGACCAATAGCGACGACGAGGTGAGGCTCTTCTCGTTCGGGCGCGAGATCGGGCCCTATCGGCTCATGGCCGGGCGCAACTCGCATGTGCTGCATGAAATCCAGGAGATCATGCTGGCCTGCCTGCTTCTGGGCTGCGTGGCGATCTCGCTGGTGGCCATGGTCAGCGCCTATGTGTTCAGCCGCGAGCCGGCGCGGCGGCTGAACGAGATCGCCGAGGTCACGCACAAGGTGGTCGCCGGGCGCTTCGAGCTTCGCCTGCCCGTGACGAAGCGGGGCGACGAGATCGACCGCCTGTCGGGCGACGTGAACCGGATGCTGTCGCGCATCGAGACGCTGATGGAGAGCCTGCGACAGGTCTCCACCGACATCGCGCACGATCTGCGCACGCCGCTCGCCCGGCTGCGCCAGCGGCTGGACACGATGGCCCGCCAGAGACCCGAGCCCGCTCGCTTCGAGCGCGCCATGGAAGAGGCGATCGAGGAAAGCGACACGATCATCGAGACCTTCAACGCGCTCCTGCGCATCGCGCAGGTCGAGGCCGGTGCACGCCGCGCGCGGTTTCGCCCGCTCGACCTTTCGAAGCTCGTGGACAATGTCTGCGACACCTATGGCGAGGTCGCGCTGGACGAGGGGCACAGGCTGGACCCGCGCATCGAGCCCGGTCTCACCATCCAGGGCGACGGCGAACTCCTGACGCAGCTTCTCGCCAATCTGATCGAAAACGCCATCCGCCATGTTCCAGCTCCGGCAAAGATCGAGGTCCGGCTCGGCGCGCAGGGCGGGGCCGTGATCCTGAGCGTGCGCGACGACGGGCCGGGCGTCCCGGCTGAGGAGCGGGAGGCGATCTTCCGCCGCCTTTATCGGCTCGACCGCAGCCGCACGACGCCCGGCACGGGGCTGGGCCTTGCCATGGTCAGCGCCATCGCGGACCTGCACGAGGCGAGGATCGATGTGTCGGACGGCGAACCCGGCCTTTGCGTGGCGCTTCTTTTCCCGCCGCTGACGGAACTCGGGGCGCTGCCTCGCGACGGGGCATGAAAAAAGACCGGCCCCCGAGGGAGCCGGCCTTTCGTCGGATCGAACGGAGAGAGCCGATCAGCCCTCGAAACGCTCCTTGCGCAGCGTGCCGTCGAAGTTCAGCTCCACCGTCACGTCGCGCCCGGTCTTGTCCTTGGCTTCCGCCGCGACATGGCGCGGGCCGGTCTCGTAGTCGCCGACATAGGTGTAGCCGAGCTTCTCGATCGCCGCCTTGGTGGCCGCTTCGTCCAGCGGGGCCACATAGGGCTCGCGCTCGGCGATGGCGTTGTTCTCGTCCACTTTCAGATCCCAGCGCTGGCCGGCGGCGTCCGTGGCGGTGAACTCGGCATGATGGCGCTTGGCGTCCACCAGCGTCACGTCCTTGTAGCCGGCATCCGCGAGGGACTTGGCGGCGGCGTCCTTGTCCACCGAGCCGAAGTCGAACCAGCGGCCGTCGCGCTCGGCACGCTCGCCCGGAGGCGGGGGCGGCGGGCCGTCATGGCCGGGGCCATGGCGACCGGGACCTCCCGGTCCCTCGCGGCCCGGCCCACCGCGCTCGGGGCCGTCCCGTCCCGGTCCATCCCGGCCGGGGCCGCGATCGGGGCGCGGGCGCTCCAGCGCCACGCGCTCGCCGCCGCCGACGCTGATCGCATCGGCGCGAACCTCGCCGCCCCGGAAGGCACCGTCGACGACGACCGTGTCGCCGATCTTTACCAGTGCGCCATTCTCGCCGCGCGGCCCGAGTTCCACCAGCGTGCGGCCGGTCGCGTCTTCCAGAACGAAGCGGTTGCCGAAGACATCAGTGACGCGCCCGTCGAGGCGGATCGTGTTCATGTCGCGCAATTCGTTCACCTTCACCGGGGTGGCTTGCGGCGCGGCCGGGGCCTGCGCATAGGCCAGCCCTGAGCCGGCCAGAACGGGCGCGGCGAGGGCTGCGAGAGCGAGGCGACGCTTGAGGGACAGCTTGTGGGGCATTTCGAAAGTCCTTTCCGTGTGGCGGATGGAGGCTTTTTACGAGACGCCACGAAACCCCTCCTGAACCACGCGGTTCAGGTTCCGTTCAGCCGCCGGGACTAGCGCGGAGGCTGGTGTGCAGCCGTAGAAAAGGGACGATCCGATGCGCGTGCTTCTTGTCGAGGACGATGCCGCTCTCGCCGGCGAGATCGCGGCGGCGCTGAGGGCCGAGAACTTCGCGGTGGATCACGCCGCCAATGGCGAGGACGGGCTGCATCTCGGCGACACCGAGCTTTACGACGCGGCGGTTCTCGATCTCGGCCTGCCCGATATGAGCGGCATCGAGGTGCTGCGCGGCTGGCGCGACGCCGCGCGCTCGCTGCCCGTTCTGATCCTGACAGCGCGGGACGGCTGGAGCGACAAGGTGCAGGGCTTCAAGGCCGGCGCCGACGATTATCTGGTGAAACCCTTTCGCGTCGAGGAACTGGTGATGCGCCTGCGCGCGCTGGTGCGCCGCTCGCGTGGCCATGCCGACGCGCGCATCACCTGCGGGCCGATCAGCTATGACGCACAGGTCGGCACGTTCGAGAAGGATGGCTTGCCGCTGAAGCTCACGGCGCTGGAATGGCGCGTTCTCTCCTGCCTCATGCTGCGCAAGGAGGTGGTGGTGCCACGCGCCGACCTGATTGAGCGCGTCTACGAGGGCGATGCGGAGGTGGATTCCAACTCGGTCGAGGTCATCATCGCGCGGCTTCGACGCAAGATCGGCCATGGCATGATCGAGACCTCGCGGGGCCTCGGCTACCGGCTGACGGCCGAAGGGGCGGGCGTGGCATGACGGCTCCGCACCCGCATCCCGAGGCGCATCCTCCCGGTGGCCCGCCGCCCGCGCATCGCGTGACCCACCGGCCTTTCTCTCGTCGGTTCGCCCGTCTGTTCGGCGGCTCGCTGCGCGCGCGCCTTGTTGCCTCGGCGGTACTCTTCGTGCTCGTCGCCATTCCGCTCACCGGGCTGGTGCTCGCGCATGTGCTCGAGGGCATCGTGCGGGCGGAGGTGGCGACGCGGCTCGACCTGCAACTTTCGACCCTGCGCACCGCGCTGACCGAGGGCGAGCGGCCACCGCCCCGCCCCGGCCGGCCGCGTGGCGACGCGCGGCCGGAGGGCGATCTCAACTTCGATCGGTTCGGCCCCGAACCCCCGCCGTTCAACGGGCCCGGCTCGGGCTGGTATTGGCGCATCCTCGTGGACGGACAGGAAATGGCCTCGTCGCGCTCGCTCGGACCCCGCAGTCTCGACATGGTCGATCCCGAGGAGGAGGACGGGCCGCCTCATCGCCTGCGCCCGGCTCAGGACGAGGACGGCCAAGCGCTTCTGGTGCGCTCGCTGCGGTTCGAGCGGGGCGGCAAGGACATCCGCATCGACGTGACGGCCCCGCGCGCTGCCTTGAACGCGCCCCTGCGCGATGCGATCCTCGCCGTGGCGTTGACGCTCGCAGGTCTCGGCCTCCTCTTGATCGGGGCGATCGTGTTTCAGGTGCGCTTCGGCCTTCTGCCGCTGGAGCATCTGCGCGGCGCGCTGAAGGCCGTGCGCGAGGGGCGGCGCGAGCGGATCGAGGGGCCGCAACCGGCCGAACTGAAGCCGCTGGTGGACGAGCTGAACGCGCTGATCGCGCAGGATGCCGCGCATCTACGTCAGGCGCGGCTGCATGTCGCCAATCTCGCCCATGGCCTGAAGACGCCGCTCGCCACCTTGAGCGCGGCCGCCGAGCGCCTCGACGCGGGCGAGCGGCAGGCCGAAATGCTGGGCCTCCTCGACCTCATGGACCGGCGCATTCGCCATCACCTGCGCCGTGCCCGCACGGCGGCGCTGGGCGGCACGCGCCGGCAGGCCGATGTAGCGCGCCACGGGCGCGATCTCGCCGCCATGCTCGATAAGTTCCGCGAAAACCAAGCCGTGCGCATCGAGGCGCGCCTGCCCGAGACGCTGCCGGCCGGCGTAGACGGGGAGGATCTCGACGAGATGCTCGGCAATCTTCTCGACAATGCCCGCCGCCATGCGCGCAGCCTCGTCACGTTCGACGCCGCAAGCCAGGGGCGCGAGGTGCTTATCCGCATCGGGGATGACGGGCCGGGCCTGTCGGAGGCCGAGATCGCGACCGTACGCCAGCCCGGCCGCCGGCTGGACGAAAGCCAGCCCGGCCACGGCTTCGGCATTCCGATCACGGCTGAGATCGCCGAGCTTTACGGTGGCCGGCTGGAGTTCGGCCGAGCAGGCGTGGGCGGGCTGGAAGCGCGGCTCGTGCTGCCGGCCGCGACCGTGGAGTGAGGCTGGCAGAATGACACCGGCGGATGCCGAGACGGCAAGCGCGCGCCTCAGTCGCTGTCGGGGGCGCGGGGCTTGTCCGGTGCCGTGTTCGCCGCAGGACGATGGCTCAGACGGCGGAGCTTGCCGCGCCAGGAGCGCAGGCGGCCATAAAGCGCCTCGTTGCTTTTCAGTCGCGCGCGCAGTTCTTCGGCGCCCTTGTCGGCCAGGGCCATGGCGTGGCCGCGCAAGGAATAAACCTCTTCCAGACGGAAGAAGGGCCGACTCAAAGCCCCCACGCTTTGCTTGTAGCTCTGGCCACCGACCGAGAAGTCGAAATAGGTGACACCCTCGCGGCAGGCCTGTTCGATGGCCAGGCTGATCATGAAGAGGCCGGGCGCGGTGTTGCGTGCGCGCTCGTCATCCATGGCGATCAGAATGCCATGGGCCACGTCCCGATGGACCAGGTTCAGCATCAGCGCCAGGCAATCGCCATCCAGTTTGAGGCCGATAACCTGCGCCGAGCCGCCGGAAAGCCCCTCGTGAGCCGCCTGCCGGTAGAACTGGCCGTAGGCCGGGCTCGACAGAATGTCGAAGCGCCCGAGTTTACGAAACCGTGCGAGCCGCAGATGCAGCAGCTCGTCCATCATAGCGTCCACCTCGGCCGGCGTTCGAGCCACTTCGAAGCTCAGCGTGCCCAACGCCTCCAGCCGTCGCCGCGTCTTGCCCACCTGCTTGACGAAGGACGGGCGGAAGACCCTGGCCGCCAGCGTGTCGGCGGGGCCGGGTGTTGCCATGCCGGATACCGATAGCGCCGAATCCTGAATTCCATCGACGAGCGCCAGCGGGTTGGGAATGCCGGGCACGATCTCGTGCGGGATCGAATCGAGCCGCAGCCGGTCCGCCTTCGGCAATGCGGCACGGATCGCCAGCCAGAAGCGCCGGGCCTCCTCGGCCGTGTAGGCGACGGGCTGGGCAAGGACCGGCGCGGTATAGTCGCACACGCCCGCGCTGAGAGGCACGATCTCCGTCAGGCCCGCCTTGCGCCTGATCGCCAGCGGCAGGAGCAGGATCGGCGCGCCGCTCACCGCGTCGCGCAGTTCCACGATGAGAGGTTCGGACTTGTCCAGCGCCAGAAGATGTTCCACCACCAGCGCCATCCAGCCATAGCGCTGATGGGCGTTGCAGACGCCCTGCGCTTCGCAGGCGAGCCAGAGATCGCGGACAGGCGCGAGGTCGCGGTGAAGCCGTGCGACGGGCGCGAGGGCGACCGGCGCGCTTGGGGGAAGGGAGCGCTCATCCATGCGATCGGCCCGAGAGGAAGCGGAGGGAGAAGGGGCGGCCGGCCTCGCGCGAGGCGAGGCGACGGCTGACGGCCGCCCAGGAGAGAACGGCCACCAGAATCTCGGACGCGGCCGCGCCCGCCAGCACCCAGTCCGGCGGAGCCAGCAGAAGCAGCGCCACGATCAAGGCCATGCCGAAAGCGGCCGCGATGCCGGTCGTCAGCGCGACCGTGCCGAAATCGCCCAGCGATTCCAGCGTGATGCGCGGCATGACGTAGAGCATGGTGGTGAAGTAGATCGCCCAGGAAAACAGCCCGATCAGCCAGCCGTCGGCATGGGCGAGAACGTCGGATTTCACGAAGGGCAGAACCGCCAGAACCAGCCCGCCATAGGCAAGGCCGACCAGCCCGAGCCCCAGCGTCCACAAGCCCATCAGCCGCCAGACAGCGGCATCGTCGCGCCGGACGAGACGCGCGATTTCAGGCTGCACCATATTGGCGATCGCACCCGCCACGATGCGCAGCGGCGTGAAGAAGACGAGCACGGCCGCGATCGGCGCATAGGCGGCGGGGCCGGCGAAGCTTGCCACCAGGAGCGCCATGGCTTGGCCTTGAAGCGTCACCGTGGTCGCGCTCAGCGCCGACCAGCGCACGGAGCGCCAGAGGCCGAGCCAGCGCCGGCGCATACTGGCGCGCAGCGTGAAGCGGATCGGCCGGCGCATTCCCAAGAGCATGATGGCGACGCCGAGCGCGTTGGTCACGGCGAGCGCCAGAAAGGTCTCGTGCAGAAGGTCGCCCCCGCGCCAGACCACGAAACCCGTGGCGAGAACGCTGAAAGCCGTGAAGCCGAGATCGCTCAGCGCCACGAGGCCCGGCCGGCCCAGCGCGAAATTGCTGACGCGCAGATGGCTGCGGAACGACCAGAACAGCACGAAGATGCCGACCGAGCCGATTTCCGTCGCGTCCCAGGCGAGCATCAGGAGGATGGTCAGGACGCTGATCGCCACCGACAGGACGAAAGCCCCCGACGCGAAGCTGACGTCATAGGCATGGGCGCGGTGACGCCCGCTTTCCCGCCCGATCCAAATCGAGGCGGGAACGGCGGTGAGCGAACGGACATAGGTGATCGCGACGCCGCCCATGACCATGGCGAGCGCGAACAGCCCGTAGCTTTCGGCCGACAGCCGATGCAGGAGCAGGATGTTCAGCGCGAAATGAAAGGCGCTTTGCATCGCCTCGCCGCCGATCATCATCACGAGGCGCCGCGCCAGCGGGAGGAGGCGTCTCATGCCGCGCTCCGCCTGGAAGGGGCCGACGCCTGCCGGCGTGCTAGATTGGCCCTGAGAACGCCTGTCAACGCCTCGGCCGCCGTCGCTTGGGAGAAGAGCCGCTCGAACCGCGTGCGGCCGGCCTCAGCGAAGGCGGGGAGAGGGGAGGGGTCGGCGAGGATCGCCTCGATCCGCGCGGCGAGCGCGGCCGGATCGCCCGGCGGCACGACCCAGCCGGTGCGCCCGTCCTCCACCGTTTCGCCGAGGCCGCCGATATCGGAGACGATGGGCGGGCGGCCATAGGCCTGCGCCTCGATCGCCACGCGCCCGAGCGACTCGGGCAAACGCGAAGGAACCACAACGATGTCGGCCCAGCGGTAATGCTCGGCCGGGTCCGGCACGAAGGGAAGCAGGCGAACGACGGAGTCCAGCCCCGCTGCCGCGATGCGCCGCTCCAGCTCGATCTCGGGCGCGCGCGTCTCGAAGGCGCTGCCGACGATGCGCACCGACAGGCGCGCGCGAGAAGGGGGCGGCAGGAGGGCGAGCGCGTCGAGCAGGACTTCCTGCCCCTTGATGCGGTTGATGCGCCCCAGCATCAGGAGATGCAGCTGGCCTTCGGCGGCGGCCTTGACCGGCTGCGTGTCGGCCTCCAGCGCCACGCCGTTATAGATCACGTGGCTCCGTTGGCCGGCGAGGCCGGGATAGGTGCGCTTGGTCGCCTGCGAGTTGAAGATGATCTCCGCCCCGCTCCAGCGCAGGAGGGCGCGGAGCACCTTCAACGCCCCGCCTTCGGGGATTTCGTGCACATGGATGATCGTCTTGGCCTTGAACAGGCGAGCGACCAGCGTGTGGTCGAAGACCACGGCGGTGTTGATATAGACGAGGTCGGCCGCGCGCAGCCGCTTCAGGGCGCGCCAGAGCGCGCGGGGCAGGTCGATCGCGGCGGTCGCGATCAGCTGTGGCAGCGAATGCCGGCGCAGGACCCAGAGCGGCTCGATCACCAGGGCGAAGCCTTCCTTGCGCAGCGCCTCGGCGAGCGGCCCTTCGCGCGGGAGCACGATTTCGATCTCGGCATGGGGAAAGGCGGAACGGATCGCGCGCAGGCTCTCGATGAAGCTGCGGTCCGACCCGTAAAGCTCGTAGCCTTGATGAATGCAGGAAATGCGCATGGCCCATCGCCCCTGCGCCCGGCGGTCGCCCACCTTGGCGCTGGTCCCTCGCCACATGCCCGAAAGGAAGGTCGGAACATGCAGCCGCAGGACAATCATAATCAGAATTTAGCCATTCCGATCTAATCCAAGAGCGGTGCAGATTGTGTGAACGACGTGGGTGGGCAATGGGCGGCTGGGCTCAACTTTCGAATGATGGCGTCGAAGGCCCGTCCCATGCCGAGGATTCGTCGGTTGAACTCGGCGAACTCAAGGGAATTCTGGTCCATCGGCGCGGCCTGATCCTCGGAACAGCGGTGCTTCTGGCCGTGTTGGCGCTCGTCTACGGTCTCGTGACGCCGCCGCTCTACAGCGCCACCGCCGAAATCCTGATCGACCCGCGCGACCGGCAGATCGTCAGCAACGCCATCAACCCGAGCACGCTGTCGCCCGATGGCGGCATCACGCAGGTCGAGAGCCAGGTCGCGGTGGTGCAGTCGAATTCCGTGCTCCTGCGCGCCATCGAAACGGCGAATCTCACCGCCGACCCTCATTTCAACCGGGTGAGTTTCCTGTCCCGCTTGAAGGCCCGGTTGATGGGGCAGCCTCTGGACACGGAGCGCACGCAGGACGAGGCCAAAGCTCGCACGCTCGACCAGCTGCGCCGCAATCTGTCGGTCAAACGCGCCGACAAGGTTCTGGTGATCGACGTGACGGTGACGGCGCAAGAGCCGGCAGAGGCCGCACGCCTCGCCAATATCATCGCCGATTCCTATCTCGCCGATCAGAGCGACGCCCGCGCCGACGCCTCCCGCGAGGCGGCCGGAGCGCTGACGGCGCGCCTTGCCGAGCAGCGGGCCGCCGTGCAGGCGGCCGAGGACGCGGTGGAAAAATACCGCAACGACAACAATCTGATCAGCGCCGGCGGCGTGCTCGTGTCCGATCAGGCGCTGGCCGATATCAATACGCAGCTGGCCAATGCGCGCAACGTGACCGCCTATCAGAAGGCGCGGGTGGACCAGATCCAGTCGATCATCGCCTCGGGCCGCACGCCCGACGCCACGGGCGAGGTGATGCGTTCCACGGTGATCTCCAGCCTGCGCGACCGCGAGGCCGCGCTCGACCAGCGCATTTCCGAAATGACGCTCCAGCTCGGCGCGCGCCACCCGACGCTCCAGGCCGCCCAAGCGCAGAAGGTCGGCATCGAGCGCCAGATCCGAACCGAGCTCGCCCGCATCGCCCAATCCGCCACGGCCGACTACAATTGGGCCAAGGCGGCGGAAGATGAGTTGAAGACCCGTCAGGCGACATTGGAAAGCCAGACGCGCGCCACCGATCAGGTGCAGGTTCGCCTGCGCGAGCTGGAGCGGGACCGGGATGCCGTGCGCGAGGTCTATGCCAATTACCTCAAGCGCAGCCAGGAGGTGCGCGAGCAGTCCAATATCGACAGCACCAACGCGCGCGTGATCAGCCGGGCCATCGTGCCGATCGACAAGAAGGGGCCGCCGACGCCGCTTCTGGCGGTGGCCGGCTTCTTCGGCGGGCTTGGCCTTGGCGCGGCGCTGGCGCTGCTGGTGGAATACGCCTCGCCGACCGCCTTGTCGGAGCGTCAGGTGCGCCAAGCCGCCGGCGCGCCGGTTCTGGCCGTTCTGCCGGGCTCGATCCTGCGGGGTCGCCAGCCTGTCCGCTCCGGGCGCCGCGCGCGCAATCTGTCCGGCCTTCTGGGGCTGGTGCTGCGGCGTCTTTCCACCAGCCGCCGGGAACGGCGCTCGCCGGTTTCCGTGGTGCTGCTTTGCTCGGCCGAGGCGGATGCGCGGGCGCGCGGGCGCGTGGCGAGCGAACTGGCCGCCACGGCCGCTTCGCGCGGGGAGCGGGTGCTGCTGATCGACGCCGATCTGATGCACAGCCGCGCTCAGGGGCCGGCCGGGTTGATCGACGTTCTGTCGGGCGAAAGCCGCCTGTCGAACGCCGTGCAGGATTGCTACGACGATCAGGTCCGCTTCATGGCCATCGGTGGCGACCGGGCCGTTCTGAAGGAGCGGGATGCGCTGCGCTTCACCGAGCGGCTCTGGATGGACGCAGCCGACAGTTTCGACATCGTGGTGGTCGACGCCGGCGATCTCACGACCAATCTGCGCGCCTCCGCGCTGGTCGCCACAGCCGAGGACATTCTGGTGGTCGCCCGACTGCGCTCGACCCCGCTCGAAGCGATCCGGGCGCAGGCGACGGCTGCCGGCGTCATGGGCCGCGATCTCTCCGGCGCGCTCGTGATCGGCGCGGGGCGCTGACATGTCGTTGCGCGGAGCGCCCTCCGCCGGCCTGCCGCGCGCAGGGCTCGGGGCGCACGCGCGCGAGGCGAGCCCTGCGCGCCTCGACCCACTCTCGCGTTGGGGCATTCTCGCCATCGTCCTGGCGCTGTTCACCCTGTCGGGCGGCGTCCTCTGGTATGCCGGCTATAATTACGACGGGCTGATGGGCAGCGCGCTGACCAAGCTGCACCCCGCCACCTATCTGACGCTCTGTGTGCTCGGCTGGCGCGCCTGCGCCTTCGGCAATCCGTTCGGCTATCTCGCCCATGTCGGGCGTCTGCGACCCGCCTCGCTGCTTCTGGTGCTGATCTCGGTGGGCGCGCTCGTCTCGGTGATTCTGCGCCAGCGCCCCAACATGGCCGGGCTGGTGGACACGTTCCTTGCCGCCGGCCTCTTGGGCCTGCTTCTGGCGGACATGGACGAGCGGCTGCGCCGACAGATGGAGATGCTGCTTCACGGCGTGATGACCGTGAACGGACTGATGGCGCTGTTCGAATTCGCCACCAAGATCCTGATCTTTCCCTATCGATTCGACGGCGAGACCTTTCCGACCGATCTGCGATCGGCCGCGCTTCAAGGCCATCCGCTGGTCAACGCGACGCTGGCGGCCTGCTACGTGCTGGCGCTGATGAGCGGCGCGCGGCAGATGTCCACCCCGGTTCGCCTCGGCCTCATCCTTCTGCAACTGGCCGCCATGGTGGCCTTTGGCGGACGCACCGCCATCGTCACGGTTCTGGCGCTCGGCCTCTCCTACGGGCTCTGGCATAGCTTCGGGATGGTCCGGCGTCGGCGCATTCATCTGATGGCGGCGGCGCTGATTCTCCTGGGGCTCTGTCTGGTGCCGGTGGCGCTGGCCGTTCTGATCTCGGGCGGCTTCTTCGACGATCTGCTCGGCCGCTTCGTGTCGGACGGCGGCAGCGCCAACGCGCGCGTCGAGATGTTCGGCCTGTTCCAGCATTTTTCGCTGCCCGATCTTCTGATCGGCCCCGATGTCGAACTCCTGGAAAGCCTTCGGCGCATTTCGGGCCTGGAATGGGGCATCGAGAATCCGATCATCCGCATGATGCTCTATCAGGGGGCCTTCTTCATGGCTCTGATGTTCGTCGGCTTCGCCCTCTTTATGCGCGAGATAGCGCGGGGCCGGGCGGGAAGCTGGCTGCCGATGATCGCTTGGCTGATCCTGATCAACGGTTCGGAGAGCTTGGCCTCGAAAACGACGCTCATGTCGAAATTCGCGGTGATACTTCTCTGTCTTTACCGAACAGGAGAGCGGGACCGATCGATGGTTTCCCCTCTTCAGCCCCGTCCCGTCATCAGGCACTGAGCGAGATCATCGGCGTCTGCGATAGTTGGTGGAATGGCCAAGCCCTTCGATATGCTGGGCTCGCAGAAGCTGATGGCAGAAAGAATACCGTGCATGGGTGATCTTTAACCTGCTTCCGTTAGCGTCACTGATAAATCACAAGAGAGTGAGCGGATCGGGGTCTGATGCCTCGATAGCCGCTTGTTCTCGATGACTTCGAACGGTGAGGAGTGGCGCCGCTTGCGGATCGTCCTGCATGTGAACGAGGCGGACCTTCGCCAGTGGCATGAGTTGCTGCTGGAGCGTCTTGCCGCGCTTCCCGGTTGCTCCGTCGAACTGGCTTTGTCGCACGGGCTATCGCACGTGCCCGCCGGAACCCATGCGCTGTTCCAGCTCGAATCCGTGCTGCACGGCCTGCCGCCTCGGCGCTTGTCGGCGACGATCGCGCCCTCTGCCTTGGCTGCTATCTCGCGCAAGAGCGCGACACCGGCCGATCTCGCCATCGACCTGTCGGGTGACGCGCAGCCGGACGCCGACCGGATTTGGCGTCTGGCCTTCAACGGCGCGGCGGGGGAGGGCGGGCTGCTCGCCGCGATCCTCGCCAACGAGCCGATCCTGGCCGAGATCGTGGAAGACGGGCGCGCGATTGCGCAAGGCCGGCTCGGGACGGAATATCCCGGTGTCGCGCTCGCCACGTTCGAGGACGTTCTCGCCCGCGCGATCACCCTGATCACCGCCTGCGTCCAAACGGGCGGGCCGGGCGCGCTGCCGGTTCTACCGGACGAGGCACCGCGCGCCGCCATCGGCGCCGGGCGGCCGCTGCCTGAGCGTGCGCTGCGCGCGACTGTTGGCGCGGTGCTCCGGCGCATCTATCGCCTGTGCTATCGCACGCCTCATTGGCGCGTCGGCTGGCGGCGATGCGAAGGCGGCGATCTGTTCGACCTGAAAGCCCATCCGGCCTCGGGCTGGATCGATCTCAAGGACGACGGCAAGCGGTTCTATGCCGACCCCTTTCCGATCGAGGCGGACGGGGCGGTCACGCTCTTCGTCGAGGATTACGTCCATTCTCTTGGCAAGGGGCTGATCTCGGCCGTGCGCTTCGGCCCCGACGGGCCTGTTGGAGCGCCGGTTCCTGTCATGGAACAGGATTGCCACCTGTCCTATCCCTTCGTCTTCGAGCGCGAAGGCGAGATTTGGATGATCCCCGAAACCAACCAGCGCGGTACGATCGAGCTGTTCCGCGCCACCGCCTTTCCGGGCGGCTGGGTGCGCGAATCCGTGCTGGTGAGCGGCCTGTCGGCCAGCGACGCGACGCTGGTGGAGAAGGACGGGTTGTTCTGGCTCTTCGCCACGGTGCGCGACGGCGGCGGGGCCTTTTCGGACGCGCTGCATCTCTGGTCCGCTCCCGATTTCCGCGGTCCCTGGACGGCCCATCCCCGGAACCCCGTGCTGATCGACATCGCCTCGGCCCGGCCTGCCGGGCGCATGGTCTGGCGCGACGGCGCGCTGTGGCGGCCGGTGCAGGATTGCCGCCGGGGCTATGGCGCGGCCATGGGGCTCGCCAAGGTTCTGCGCCTCGACGCGGACGGCTTCGAGCAGAGCGTGGAAACGCTTCTCACGCCCGGCCCGCTCTGGCCCGGCCGACGCTTGCATAGCCTGAACCGCGCTGGTTCTTTTGAGTTTATCGACGGGTCCGGGACGGCGCCGCGCTGGTCCTGACCTGGATTGTCCAACGAGGCTTGAAGCCCATGTCGTCTCAGCCCACGCCTTCTTCCCTTGATCGTTCAGGCCCGGACGGGGCAGGCGTGTCGGTGGATATCGCCATCGTCGGTGCCGGTTTGGCCGGCACGGCCTGCGCGCTGCGCCTCCACGCCTTGGGCTACAAGGTGGCGCTTATCGATGCCCATGCCGAGCATGGCGAGGAATTCCGGGCCGAGAAGATGGGCCTCGTGCATCTGGCGCTGTTCGAGAAGCTGGGTCTCGACCAGATCGCCAAAGCCGCGCTGACGCCGATGCTCGACAATCACACCTATCGGCTGGGCCGGCTCTACGCGCGCAAGGACATTCCCGAATACGGCTTTTCCTACGCCACGCTCGTCAACGCGCTGCGCCATGCCGTACCGGACGACCTGCTGCGCATCACCGGCAAGGTCACCGAGATCCAGCGGTTGGACGACGATGTCAGGCAGCTCATTCTGGCCGATGGCACGAGGGTCGATGCGAGACTGGTCGTCGTCTCGACCGGGCTCGGCGAGGCCATCCGGCGCATGGCGGGCGTCAAGCGAACCGTCATCTCTCGCGCCCATTCGCTGGCCTTCGGCTTCGATCTGGCCGGGTCGGCGCGTGATTACGGCTTCGGCACGCTGAACTATTACAGCAAGCGCTTCGAGGATCGTTACGCCTATCTGACCTTCTTCCCGATCGGCGACACGATGCGGGCGAACTTCTTCACCTATCGCGAGATGACCGACCCGTTCGTAAAGCGGTTCCGCGCCGAGCCGCAGGCGGTGCTGCGCGAGCTGATGCCGGAAATCGCGCCGGTCTGCGGTGGTTTCGACGTTGCCGGCCCGGTCTCCGTGCGCCCCGTCGATCTCAGCGTCAGCGAGGATTACGAACAGCCGGGGCTGGTTCTGGTGGGCGACGCCTTCTGCACCACCTGCCCCGTGCCAGGCGTCGGCATCAGCCGCGTGATGACGGATGTGGAGCGCCTCTGCAATGTCCATATCCCGGGCTGGCTGGCGACGCCCGGCATGGGGCTGGACAAGATCTCGACCTATTACCGCGATCCGGTGAAGATCAAGACCGATCGGGTCGGGATGCGCGTCAGCTGGTATGCGCGCCGCGTCAGCGTCGGGGAGGGGCTGGTCTGGAAGATCAGGCGCACGCGCAACCGCCTGGTTCGCCGCTCGCTGCTGGCCCTGCGCCATGCGCCCGCGCGATGAGGACGCCCAACAGGCCGGGGCTTGCGGTGCGCCGGCCGCACGCGCAGACATGACGCGACGACATGTCGGGCTTGGCCCGCTTCCTTCCGATCCTCGCCGGGGCTCTGGCGAGCCCAGCCCATTCCTGCCTCCAGAAAGCGGACCCATGCCGGACGAGACGAAGCCCATCCTGCGCATTCTGGGGACACGCGGCGTACCTGCGGCCCATGGCGGCTTCGAGACCTTCGCCGAGCAATTGTCGCTGTTTCTGGTGGCGAAGGGCTGGCGTGTGGTCGTCTATTGCCAGCACGATGTCGCCGAGGTGACGCGGCCGCTCGGCTTCAGCACATGGCGCGGCGTCGAACTGGTGCATATCCAGATCGCCTCGTCGGGACCGAAATCCACGCTCGAATTCGACTGGAAGTCCGTCCAACATGCTGGCGCTGAGCCGGGGCTCTGCCTCGTGCTCGGCTATAATAGCGGCCTCTTCCTTCCCTGGCTCCGCCTCAAGGGCAAGACGGTGCTCACCAATATGGACGGCATGGAATGGCGTCGGGCCAAATGGGGGCCGGCCATCAAGGCTTGGTTCTGGGTCAATGAATGGATCGCGGCGTGGTCTTCGCATCGCCTGATCGCCGATCATCCCGCGATCGCCGACCATCTCGCGACGCGGCGCCCGCGCCGGCATATCGCCACCATCGCCTATGGCGCGAACGAGGTACCGCCGCAGCCGGAGGGGCCGGTGCGCGATCTCGGCCTGGAGCCCGGGCGTTATCTCGTGTCGATCGCGCGTATCGAGCCCGACAACAACATCCACACGATCGTCGAGGCCTTCTCTCGCCAGCCGCGCGGCGCCACGCTCGTGGTGCTCGGCACCTTGCAGCGCGGCCAGCCCTACCATGATCGCCTGCTGGATGCTGCGGGCCCGGAGGTCGTCTTTCCCGGCGCCATCTATGACGGGGCGGCCGTCGCGGCGCTGCGCTATCACGCGCGGGCCTATGTTCACGGGCACACGGTCGGCGGCACCAACCCGTCTCTCGTGGAATCGCTGGCCGCCGGCAATGCCTGTCTCTGCCATGACAATGCGTTCAACCGCTGGACGGCGGGCGCGGCCGGCACCTATTTCACCGATCTCGATAGCTGCGAAGCCGCCATCGAACGCGTGCTGTCGGACGACGCTCTGGTGGAGCGCGCCCAGGCCGCCGCCCGCGCGCGGGCCGCGGCCGCGTTTCGTCTGGACGATATCCTGTCCGCCTATGAGCAGGAATTCATCGCCTATACCGGCCATCCCGCCGGCCCTCAGACCGTGGGCGCGATGACGTAACCAAAGGACGCCGAGCGATGAACACGGGGCTGACGCGGCGGTGCTTTCTGGGGGGCGGGCTGGCTGCATCCAGCATCCTGCTGGCGGGCGGCTTGGCGCGCGCGGAGAATGCTGGCGGGTTGGAGGCGATGCCCATCACGCTTGCGCGCGGCGTCAACGCCTTTCCCTGGTTCTCGCTGACGCGCGAATATCCAGCGCCCCACACCGATTACGGCGAGCCGCCCTTCCAGACCCAACGGCCGGTGCCAACGCGGGGCGATCTTCAGCGTCTGCGGCAGGCGGGGCTGGATTTCATCCGGCTGCCGGTCGACCCAGGCCCCTTTCTGGCTGCCGCGCCGGATCGTCGCCGCGCGCTTCTGGGCACGCTCTCGGATGCCGTGGCGCTGACGCTCGATTGCGGTCTGAAGCTCGTCGTCAATCTTCAGGTGAACGGGGCCACGCATTACTGGAACCAGGAGCGGCTGGTGTCGGGGCCCGATGCGCCGGGTTTTGCCGCCTATGTCACCTTCGCGGGCGAGGTGGCGAAGCTGCTGGCCGGGTTCGATCAAGCGCGTGTCGCCCTCGAACCGATCAACGAACCACCCCAAGCCTGCGACGCCATCTCGTGGCCGGTCATGCAGCAGCGCCTGTTCGAAACCGCCCGGCGGGCGGCGCCGGACCTTACGCTCATTGCGACGGGCGCTTGCGGCAGCATGATCCGAGGGCTGGAGGCGCTGGACCCCGCGCCGCTTCTGGGGCAGGGGCCGGTTCTCTTTACCTTCCATTTTTACGAGCCCTATCTGTTCAGCCATCAGGGCGCGCCCTGGATGCGCGAGCCGGTCTATCGCGCGCTCAACGCCGTGCCATGGCCCGCGCGCGAAGGCACGCTGGACAGGACGCTGCAGGCGGTACGCACGCGCATGGCCGAGGATCGCACGCGGCCGAAAGCGGAAGCGGACGCTGCCTACAAGGAAACGGTTCGGCTGCTCCAGCAGTATTTCGACGCCGATCCGGGCCGATCCTTCATCGATCATTATATCGATCAGGCCGCCGACTGGGCGCGCCGGCATCGTATTCCCGCTGGCCGCGTGCTGATGGGCGAGTTCGGCGCCCTGCGCACCGACGCCCGCTACACCGCATCCGGTGCGCCGGACCGCGCGCGCTATATCCGGGACGTGCGCGAAAGCGCCGAAGCGCGGGGCTTCCCCTGGGCCTTCTGGAACCTGTTCGACGGCATGGGCGTGATGGACGACACGACACGCCAGCTCGACCCGGCCATCATCGAGGCGCTCGGCCTCACCCTGCCTCGGTGACCGCTTCCGACACACGCCAAAGGTCTTTTTCAACTTCACCCCGCGCAAGCAGTTCGATCTGAAGTAAAGCATTAAGGCCAATCCGCAGTCGTGACTGAAATCGTTGCGACCTCCTGAGAAGTTAAAGGCCTGTTCGTCTTGATCGTGCATCGTCCCGGGCATGCGGCGACATTCCGTCGCTGTTGCAGAAAGACTGGCTGACTCGAATCGTCCGTGCTTCTAGCATCACGTTGTTCTTGCAGTTATTCTTATTGCGACATTACTAAATCGGTCTTTCCATTCCGAGCTCAGGAGAGATGGGCCGAGTTTGATTCATGTCCTTTGGGCGACCGTATTCGCGTTCTCAACGCGGCGGGTCCGGCGCTCACCCATCCCGTGACGGCGCGACGGCGGCGGCACGATCCTGCGGACCCGCTTTGCGCCGCCACGGCGGCGCTTGGCCGACCCGATCTGCCATTTCGATTTCATGCTTCGACCAAAAGGGGTCGCCGAATGCTCAATATGTCCGACCTTCGCATGAAGGCGAAGATCGCTCTTCTCTTCAGTGTTGTCGCGGCGACCACCATCGCGGCGGTTGGTTTCATCTATGTCGGCAAGAACACCTTGTCCGAGACAATGTATTGGAACGATCATACGCATGATGTCATCACGGAGGTCAGCCATCTCGTGGAAGGCATGGTGGATCGCGAAACCGCGATGCGCGGGTTCCTGATCACCGGCGCGCAGGCCAATCTGGAGCCCTACAATGAGGGCGGGCGCATCTTCTCGGAGGCCATGAACAAAGCCACCGAGCTGACGGCCGACAATCCGTTGCAGCAGTCGCGTCTGGCGCAGGTAAGCCGCCTGGCCGATCGCTGGACACGTGAAGTCGCCGAACCCGCGATCGCCTTCATGGCACGCCCCGAAACGCGTCAGCAGGCCTGGGACCTCGAGATCACCGCCGCCGGCAAGCGGGACATGGACGAGTTGCGCGCCGTCACGGGCCAGATGATCGCCACCGAACAGACCCTCATGGCGGAGCGTCAGGCGCGCGCGGCGGCGGCTGAGCGCATGATCGAATGGGCGATCGGCGGCGGTCTACTCGGCATGATCCTGGCGCTGGTCGCGGCCGGCATCGTGCTGGTACGGGCCACCAGCGCGCCGTTGCAGCGCGCCGTGGCTCTGGCCGAGGCGATCAGCCAAGGCGATCTCACACAATCGGCCGAGGTGCGCGGACGCGACGAGGTGGCCGATCTCCTGCGTGCGATGAACGCGATGCGCGACACGCTGCGAGCCACGATTCACGATGTGATCACCTCGGCCCAGCAGGTCGCGGCCGGCGCTCAGCTCTCGGCCACCACGTCCGAGCAACTGAGCCAGGCGGCCAACGAACAATCCGCCTCCACCGAGCAACTCGGTCAGGGAACGGCGGAACAGGCGACCTCCGCGCAGCAGCTCTCGCGCGGCCTCAACGAACAGGCCACGGCCACCGAACGTCTCAGCCGGGGTGCGGTCGCGCAGGCGGCGGCCACCGAGCAGGCTTCCGCCGCCATGGAGGAAATGTCGGCCAATATTCGCCAGACCGCCGAAAACGCCACCACCACGGAAAAGATCGCCGCCCAGGCCTCGCAGAACACCAAGCGCAGCGGCGAGGCTGTGATCAGTTCCCTCGAAGCGATGCGCACCATCGCCGGCAAGATCCGCATCGTTCAGGAGATCGCGCGCCAGACCGACCTACTGGCCCTCAATGCGGCGATCGAAGCGGCGCGTGCCGGCACCCATGGCAAGGGCTTCGCGGTGGTCGCCTCCGAGGTGCGCAAGCTCGCCGAGCGCAGCCAAGGCGCGGCCTCCGAGATCAGCGAGCTCGCCGCCTCGACCCTCACCATCTCGGAGGAAGCAGGCCGCATGTTGCAGCAGCTCGTCCCCGACATCGAGCGCACAGCCGAGCTGGTGAGCGAGATTTCGGCCGCCTGCCGCGAGCAGAATGCCGGTGCCGAGCAGATCAACCAAGCGATCCAGCAACTCGACCAGGTCACGCAGCAGACCAGCCAGTCCGTGCAGGAACTTGACGAGGTGTCCCAGCAGAATGCTGAGGCGGTGCGTCAGCTCGATGAGATCGCCCAACAAAGCGCTGCGGCCGTTCATCAGCTCGACCAGACCACGCAGCAGAACGCGGCGGCCGCCACCGAAATGTCCGCCACGGCCGAGCAATTGTCGGCCGAGGCCGCGCGGTTGACCGATCGCGTCAGCTTCTTCCAACTGGGCGAACAGGCGGCACCCGCGTCGGCCCCCCGTCCGCAGGCCTTTGCGGCCGCCCCCGCACCCACCGTTCGGGCGTTGCAAGTAAAGGTCGATCAGTTCGCCAAGAGCCGTCCGACCCCTCCTGCTCGCCCCGTCGCGCCGGCGCGCGCCGTGAAGCCGGCTCCCGAGCGCGAGACGCCCGCAGCCCGCCCCAGCCTCGCAAGTGCCGCGCGCGGCGGTGTGGCCATCGATCTCGGCCCGGAAGAAGGCACGGTCGGTTTCGAGCGCCTCAGCTCCTGATCGGACAGAGGATCCATCCGGTCATTGGCCCGCCCCGCGCCACACCCGCGCGGGGCGGGCTCTTTCATGAGCGGATTGTCCGTCAGGCGTGCCGGATACCGATCGCTTGGGCTGAGACTTTCACGGCTCCGTTGCGAGGACGATGCTCGCGCGATGGGTTGAGGAGGGAAGAGCCGGCTGCGATGGGGGCCATGGTGCTTCGGCCCCGACCGAGAGGGAGGAGGGGTTGGAGAACAGGCGCCATCTCGTCCCGATCGGCCGGGCCTTGCCTATCGCGGCCACAGCGCGCGCCACCAAGCGTCGCAAGCTGGCAGACCGGAGGTAGGGCCCTTGTGCCGTGACAACAGGCTTGGGGGGCGCTGGAGCAAAGTGGTGGACGTATCCCGTCGGGGTCGACGAGCTTAAGCTCCATCCGATGAGTGGGACTTGCGCAAAGCAAAGCCAATGTCATCCGCTTGAAGGAAGGCGGCGAGGGCTCTCGTCGGCGAACCAACATCGAGCTGTACCTATGTCTCAAGGCGGTCGACGGCTTGGTTTGGAGCTGTTTTTGAAATGGCGCGCCGGTCAGAACAAAACTGCGAACACGTATGTCATTGATATCGCTTACCGAAAAACCGTAGCGACGAGAAGTTGATGCGCCGCTAGAAGGGCTGCGGCTGCTATTCGCCCATAGTACGCGTTCAGATCGATCCAGCGCGGTCCTAAAGCCTGCCCTTCGTGAACTAGGGCCTGTTAGCGCTTGAAGCCGACTCTATGTCGCTGGCTTTTCCGATGAGGAGAAGCGCGCAGATGCTGAGCGACGAGCAATGGTCTGATCTGGAGCCGCTGATCGAAGCGTGCCGCCCGCATGCGAAGGTTCCGAGCCCGCACCTTCGCCGGACGGTGGAAGCGATCCTTTGGCGTCACCAGAACGGAGCGAAGTGGCGTGCTCTGCCGGCCGAGTTCGGCCCGTGGTGGATGGCCGCGCAGACCTTTATCCGCTGGGCGCGTCTGGGCGTCTGGGAGAGGCTGCTGGCGCTGGTCCAAGGGCGCGGCGTGCAGCTTGGCATGGTGTTCCTGGACGGGACCAACATCCGCGCTCATCAGAAGGCGGCGGGTGCCAGCCGAAAGGGGGATCTGCAAAAGAGCGAGATGGCCGTGAAGCGCTTGGCCGATCTCGTGGCGGCTACGGTACTAAGGCCTGCGTGATGGCCGACGGCGCCGGGCGCGTCATCGCCTTTCGCCTCGCACCAGGACAGGCCCACGAACTGCCGCATGCCGTTCCGCTTTTGGCCGATCTGCCGGGCGTGCCGAAGTGGGTCGTGGCCGACCGGGGCTACACCAGTCATGCGTTCCGTCAGCACATCTGGGACATCGGCGCTCGTCCTGCCATCCCGCCGCTTCGCCACGAAGCGCCCGTCGCCTGCCCAGATTGGATCTACAACAACCGCAATCGGGTCGAACGCCTGTGGGCTCGGTTGAAGGAGTGGCGCGCCGTTGCCACCCGTTACGAGAAGACCGCCGCCAGTTTCCTCGGCGTCCTCTGTCTCGCCGCAGCCCTCGATTGGATCAGGCGCTAACAGGCCCTAAGCCCCGAACGGCGGTAGAAACGACTGGCATTGGGACATACCTGCCTTCTCACAGCGATAGTTCGAACGGCATCTTTCGCCAGGAGCGGACATTCGCTGATTGCCTTACCTCAACCCCCGGGAATCCTGCGTGGATCAGCACGTTATCTAACAATTGGATGCATTCATCACGCGCTTGTTCTAGCTCGGCTGCAAAACCCAGGTCTGTGAAGTCCAGGAAGCCCTGCACGCGCCGTATTCGCTGATCCTTGAGTCCCTGCTCGATTTGCGTTCGCAGGTGCCGGAGGGCGTTGTCGACCAGCCGGACGCCATAGCGGACATGGGGTCGTCTATGTCGCGCCAGCCGCCGATCGACTTGCGGATCGGATGCCGGCTTTCGCGGTCAAGCAACTCGCCCGTCCGAACCGCCCGCTGCGTATCAGAGAGCGCCTGGAGAAATTCGTCGGGGCTCTCGCAGTAGAGCGGCACCTCGAAGGTAGGTCGCCCGAAGGCCATTGCGATCGTCGTGAGGATCACCTCGTCGAGATCCTTCGCCCTACGGACCTTAATGACCTCTTCGTAATACCAGCGCTGGAGTTCGGGAAAGGCGTTGAGGTAGCCAATGATGTCGTCCCAAGACCACACCATCACGCGGCGGTTCCGTCCGCCGTCTTCCCATTCTTTGTTTAGTTCGTTCACCCAGTTCTGCACCGCGGTATCGCGGCGCGCCGTCGTGGCGAAGATCCAGATAGATAGCTTGGACTTAAAGTGCAGCGACTTGGCGGCTTCGTCCCGTAGCAGCTTCCGGCTAACGGGCCCGCCCGGGTATGGGCTGCCGTGCTCGTCTAAATCGGCGAGCCACTTGCATTGGACGCCGATCAAGCCATAGCGCTTCGAGCGGCCGAACACGTCCACACCGTTCTGCGCTTGGCCCGGCCTGCCGAACGGCTGCGCGTCCGGAATGCCGTACACTTCGCCCAGTAAGCCGTTCGCGAGATCCTCGAACTGTTGCCAGTAGAGCGGCGGCTGGAAGAATTGATTCACTGTCGGCAACTGCACCCCCAAAATGACGGCCTGACTGGCTCACCGGCAGGACGCGCCATATCAGCCAGTCTGGCGCAACTGTACGTCGCTGATAACGGTCCACCCTTCTGAGGATGATCGCCGGACTGGAGGAGATCACCGCCGGCAACCTCATCATCGGTGGACGTTCTGTGAGGCGCTTGCCGCCCGCCGAGCCCAAGATCGGGATAGTGTTTAAGGATTACGCGCTCTATCCGCATATGAGCGTCGAGGACAACACGGCCTTCAGCCTAAGGATGCGGAATGCCGAGCCGTCTGCCATCACTGAGCAGGTCGAGGCTGCCTCCACCATCCTGAAGCTAGACCCGTTTCTGGATCGGCTCCCCGCGCAACTTTCCGGCGGCCAGCGTCAGCGCGTTGCCATGGGCCACGCCATTGTTCATGATCTCGGTACCTTCCTCTTCGACGAGCCTCTGTCCAATCTCGACGCATCGTTGCGCATCGAGGTGCGGCTGGAGATCGCCAAACTCCAATGTTGCATTAAGGCGACGACAGTCTACGTCACGCACGATCAGATCGAGGCCATGACGCTGGCGTACCGGATCGTGGTGATGAACGGCGGCAACATGGAAAAGGCGGAGCCCCGCTCGATCTCTGCCACCGGCTCCACAATCTCGTCGTGGCGAAGTTCATCGGCAGTCCGACCATGAACACGCTTGATTACGATGTCATCGCCGGTGGCGACGACCGCCTTCGGGCCCTCTGCCCACCGGAGAGGTCGATGTGCCACTCGTCGATTCCGCTCTAACGTCAGAGCGCGTCACGCTCGGAATTTGGTCGGAGACCTGCAAGTCTGTTCGCCCGAAGTCGCATGGTTCACGGGTGAACTGTCGGTCGTCGAGCGACTGGGCAGCCGGACTTTCGGTCATCTCGACAGTGGCCGAGACCGAATGATCACCGTGGAGTTCGCTGAACCAGCACGATCCGTGTCGGCGAGCGGATTTCGGTGGCAGGGCGAGGAGAGCAGGTTCACCTCTTTGAAGCGGGTGACGGCCATCGCATCAACTGAAACAGCTCGACGACCAAAGCGTTTGCTTCGGAAAGACCCGCTTCCGTATCTGTTGATTCTTACGGAGAGCTGTCGGAGTCGGCTCTCCGTAAGAATAAGCAAGGGCGCAGTTTCTGCGAGTGATCAGAAACAGAATATAAGAAAACTGTACCCGCCGAGCCGTCGGAGAGCCACCAACTTGAGATGCAGTGGAAACGTGACGCGGGATAGCATTTTCCGGTAGCTGCGCGGCAAACCTCTGTGGTATGGCGTCCTCCAACGGGCGGAGCGAGGGCGCGCCGGCCTATAGCGATATTCAGAGCGAGTACATTGGGGTGCAGTTTTCGCATAGAAATGGAATGAATCGCAGAGCGGATTGCATGGACGATGCGCCATGCGCTGCGGCTGTGCTGATTCCCTGCTCGAACCGAAAATCTGTGAGGCCAGATGCGAAAGCTACGGCAGTTGCATTGCCGCGTGACATTCAGGTGGAAGTCGAAACTGCTTGGCGAATCCGCTTGGCCGAGTTGCCGCTGGCTTGTGTCGCTGGTGCGCTCTACGCCGGCCGCGGGATTCAACTTGGGCGGCGGGCGGCTGCAGTGACGGGAGGGAAGCTCTTCATCGTATCCGCTGGCCTAGGGTTGGTGGCCGCGGATCGCAAGATTCCGGCTTACGGTCTCACAGTGAGTGGGCATGGGCCGGAAAGTATTGCACCTAAAATCGCCGGGCGGTTCGACGTTGAGGAATGGTGGCGCTCCGTCAGCGGCAGCAAATTCTCCACTGACCTCGCCGCAATCTTTCAGCGTGCCGATGGTGCAGTCTTAGTTGCCCTTACCCAGCCTTACGCTCGCCTCCTTTCTGCAAGCTTAGAAGCGCTTACATGCGCCGAAGTGGCTCGCCTTCGGATCGTCGGCATTGGCTTGGCCGAAATATTCTCAGCGCGAGTTTCTCGTCAGGTGCTCCCCTACGACGGGCGGTTGGAGAGCATTCTGCCTGGAACGAAGACGGACTTCCCCCAACGCGCCCTTTTGCACTTTGTGGAGAATGGTCTGTCCACTTGCCCGGGGGGCGACGTTAATGAACACCGCGCATGGGTCGAGAAGGCGCTTAACGGGCGAGTTGCGCCAGCGCGACCGGTCCGTCCCCGACTGACGGACGAGGAGATTGTCATTCTTATCCAGCGCCATCTTCCGGAGATCCAGGCTGTCGGACGTCTCCTCCGCGTGATCCGCGACCGAGAAGGTGTAGCTTGTGAGCAGGCGCGGTTTACCCGCCTCTATAAGCGAGCGATTCAGTGGGGGACGCATGACGCGTCGTAAGCCAAGTGAGGAACCGACACTCGCCGTGAGGGCTCTGCGTACCCAGCAGGCAGAAGGCGTCGACGTATACGCCTTTTTTGTTCCTGGTGCCGACCTCCTGCGGATCGCCGATATCAGCCGCGTTCACCGCGACGGCGAAGGTACGCTGCACGGGTTCCAGCGCAAGGAGATCCAAAGCCACGTTCGATCCATCGTCGAGTTTCTCGATCAAGGGCCGGTGCTGTTCCCGAATGCGATCATCTTGGCGATTTCGCCGCGCGCTATCTTCACGTGCAGCCGGGGTTCCAAGCCAGAGGGCGACGTTCGAGCCTCGGAGTCCGGAACGCTGCGTATTCCCCTCCCTAGCAATGGCTCGAAGGAAGCCTGGATCGTGGACGGACAGCAGCGCTCAATCGCTTTGGCGCAAGCTCAGAATAAGAGCTTCCCTGTTCCGGTTGTTGCGTTCGTATCGGAGGAACTTTCGACGCACCGCGAGCAGTTCATACTCGTCAATAAGGCGCGGCCGCTACCGCCACGCCTTATCAACGAGTTGCTGCCGGAGGTGGATGGCGATCTGCCCCGCGATCTCGCTCCCCGGCGGATCCCGAGTGAACTCGTCAATCGCCTCAACAAGGCCGCCGACTCACCTTTCCGAGGGCTCATTCGCCGCCCGTCGGAGGACAATCCAGCTGCCGTGGTCACGGACACCGCGCTTATCAAGGTCGTTCGGAACAGTATCAGCAGTCCTCTAGGGGCGCTTGCGCCCTACAAGGCCACCCCGGCACGCATCGCTGACGGCGGCGCCATGTATCGTGTGCTGGTGGCATTCTGGAGTGCAGTTAGGGACACCTTCCCCGACGCATGGGGCCGCCCCCCGACGGAAAGCAGGCTCATGCATTCGGCCGGGATCGAAGCTATGGGCGTGCTAATGGACCGGGTCATGTCGCGCGCGTCGGGGAATGCTGATCTCCGTCGGCATTCGATGGCTGCGCTCGCCCGCATAGCGCCACACTGCAACTGGACGAGCGGGCGTTGGCTAGATCTCGAGCGTGACTGGAACGACATTCAAAACGTCGGTCGCGATATCCGGCTCCTCTCCGATCAACTTGCTCGGCTCGATCACGTCTACGCGTTTGCACAGGTAGCGTAATGAAATTTGTGTTCGCCGACAGCTTGGATTTTGTCGATCCGGCTTATGATTTTATTACGGACAGGAATGGCGCGCGGCGCGCGGTACACCGTGACGACCAGTTCCCCCACGAGTTCCTCGAAAATGCTCCCTACGACGGCATCTTGGTGTCGCGCGGCATTGTCGGCGATGCTCTGATGACGGGGAAGTACACACAAGCGCAACTCATGCGGTTTCGTCGAGAAGGTGCGCGAAAATTTTTAAGGTACTCAGAAGAGAAGTACCCAGGGAGTATGATGATGGGAGATTGCGGTGCATTTACGTACCGCAATATGCCGGAGCCGCCATATCGTGCAGACGACACCGCTGAATTCTACGAGGATGGAGGATTCACGCACGGTTGCTCGCCTGACCACCTGATATTCGACTTTGACGAACACAGTCGGGAGCGCCAGAGAAGCGAGGTGCCTGAGAGCACGCAACGTCGGTTCGACATCACGTTGCAGAACGCTGCTGAATTCTTGAGGGCTTCGACGCCCCTCGGTCGCAAATTTACGCCACTGGGCGTCATCCAGGGATGGTCGGCGACGAGCATGGCGAGCGCTGCATCGGATCTCGCGCGAATGGGCTATGACTACCTCGCGGTGGGCGGCACGGTGCCGCTTAAGATCGAGCAGTTGCGACGCGCGTTGGCTGCGATCCGCGACGCTCTGCCGGCACACGTCCGCTTGCACGTGCTCGGCTTCGGCAAAATCGAGAACCTCCAAGATCTAGGGCGATATGGTGTGGCGAGTTTCGACACTACGTCCCCGCTTGTGCGTGCATTTAAGGACGCACGCAAAAATTACTGGATGCGTAGCCCCGAAGGCGAACTGTCTTACTACACGGCCATCCGTATCCCGCAGGCGATTGAGAACAACCGCCTTAAACATAAAGCGTTGGAAGGGCGGCTCCATCAGGAAGAGATACGCCGCTTGGAAGATGCTGCGCTCGATGGTGTGCGCCGCTTCGCGAGTCACGAAATTATTGTTGATGACGCTCTTGATGCCGTGATGGCCTACTGGGAACAGCTGAACTGGAACGACGAGTCGTCACCGACAAGGCGTGCGGAAAGTCTGGAACGCCAGCGCAAGTCGTATGCTCGTACGCTCTCGGACCGTCCTTGGGAGGCGTGCAATTGCCGCGTCTGTCGTGAGGGCGGGGTAGAATCTTTGATCTTTCGAAACTCAAATCGTAACAAGCGGCGCGGAATGCATAACCTGCACGTTTTTCATCGCCATCTTCGTGATTTTCGGGCGGAGGCAGCATGAGCGTCCCTCGTTTCCTGCACTATGACGTACTCGTCCCACGTCAAAGCGAAGGGCTGCCGGTCTTCACCTTCGCTGCGCGAGCGGCAGAAGTCGC
Source organism: Aureimonas sp. D3 (assembly GCF_001463805.1). Taxonomy (NCBI): domain Bacteria; kingdom Pseudomonadati; phylum Pseudomonadota; class Alphaproteobacteria; order Hyphomicrobiales; family Aurantimonadaceae; genus Aureimonas; species Aureimonas sp. D3. Next base: position 75,687 of record NZ_BBWM01000063.1, read on the forward strand.
GCGTTTTGCGCGCATTGAGCGCGCGGGACGCGACGGCGGTGGTACACTGCAGGGCTTCCAGCGGCCACAGATTGCCGGGCACATCCGGGAGATCCGCGACTATCTGGAGAAGCCGACGGCGATCCTTCCCAACCCTATTGTGGTAGCGTTCACAGGCGCTGCAACGCTTGAACCGTTGCTGTTGCCCGACGAAACATCGGAGCGGTTTAAGCGTCTAACAATCGACATTGCCTGCGGGCCGCCGGGCTGGATCGTCGATGGACAGCAGCGCTTCACTGCTCTAAGCGAACTCCGCGGTCGCGAGTTCGAGGTCCTAGTCTCCGGCTTCATCTGCGACAGCCTGGAGGAACTCCAAAAGCAGTTCATTCTCATCAATAATACACGGCCGCTTCCGAAGGCGCTAGTTTACGAGTTGCTGCCGCAGGTGAGCGATCTGCCGCAGCGGATGTCCAGCCGCAGCCAGGCGGCGCTCCTTACAGAAGCTCTCAATTACCGGCCGGACTCGTCACTTCGTGGCCTCATCCGCCAGCAGACAAATCCGAAGGGTATGATCCGAGACACGGTGCTCCAGCGGGTGATTATGAACTCGCTGACGGACGGGGCTCTTCGGCTATACGCAGACGACAACCGCTTGCTTCTTGATCAAGGCGCTCGGCTCGTCAGCGAGTTCTTCCACGCCGTTAAGTACGTGTTCGAGGAGGACTGGGAAGGAAAGACTCCAAAGAACTCCCGTCTCGTTCATGGCGCAGGTATCATTGCTATGGGCTACGTCATGGAAGCCCTGCATGTGATGACGGGTGCAGAGGATCGGGAGTCATTCGCACGCGGCCTCCGGCTGCTGCAGCCGAAAACCGCATGGAGTTCCGGCGAGTGGGTGTTCGGCGAAGAGCGGCGCCGTTGGAATGGGCTACAGAACGTGCCGTCCGACATCCGGCAGCTTTCGCTCTACCTTGTGGGTGAATTAAAGCGGGCACTCCCGCAGGCAGAGGCTGCGTGAGAAATGTCTTACGCTGTTAAGGAAATCTTCTACACGCTGCAGGGCGAGGGTCGGAATGCCGGCCGTGCGAGCGTCTTCTGCCGCTTTTCGGGCTGCAATCTTTGGAGCGGCCGCGAAGAGGACCGCGAGAACGCCGTCTGCCGGTTCTGCGACACCGACTTCGTAGGTATGGACGGGACGGGCGGCGGCCGCTTCCGCTCGGCCAACGAGCTCGCCGAGGCGATTGCGGCCTGCTGGGGCGCGGTCGACGGCGAGCGCCTCGTCGTGCTGACGGGCGGCGAGCCGCTTCTCCAGGTGGACGAGGCGCTGATCGGCGCCCTCCACGCGCAAGGCTTCGAGATCGCGGTGGAGACCAACGGCACTGTCGCCCCGCCGCCGGGGATCGACTGGCTGTGCGTTTCGCCCAAAGCCGGCGCCGACCTCCTCGTGACGGGCGGCGACGAATTGAAGCTCGTCTTCCCGCAGGCCGGCGCCGAACCGGAGCGCTTCGCCGCCCTTCCCTTCCGCCACCTCCTCCTCCAGCCGATGGACGGGCCGGACCAGGCCGAGAACACGGCCCGCGCCGTCGCCTACTGCATGGCGAACCCGCGCTGGCGCCTCACCCTCCAGACCCACAAGATGCTCGGAATCCGATGAAGATCACGCAGAGCTTTTTCTTCGAGGCGGCGCACCGCTTGCCCAACGTGCCGCAGACGCACAAGTGCTTCCGCATGCATGGCCATTCCTATCGCGTCGATCTGGAACTCGAAGGCCCGGTCGATCCCCACACCGGCTTCGTGGTCGACTTCTTCGACGTCGAGCATGCCTTTGCGCCGCTGATGGAGCGGCTCGACCACCACACGCTGAACGAGGTCGAGGGCCTGGAGAACCCGACCGCCGAGCACATCGCCGTCTGGATCTATGATCGCGCCAAGCCTTCGCTGCCGCTCCTGTCGCGCGTGCGCGTCTTCGAGACCCCGCATTCGTTTGCCGAATACGAAGGCCGCTGAGATGGCGGGCAGACGCGAGACCGCGCTTGTCCTGTTTTCGGGCGGCCAGGATTCCACCACCTGCCTCGCCTGGGCGCTCGACCGCTTCGAATGCGTCGAGACGATCGGCTTCGATTACGGGCAGCGCCATCGGGTGGAACTCGACGTGCGCCCGCGCATCACCCAGCGTCTGAAACGCGACTTCCCCCATTGGGGCGCACGGATCGGAGAGGACCACCTCCTCGACATGGGGCTCCTCGGCCAGATTTCGCAGACTTCGCTGACGCAGGAGACCGAGATCGCCATGCAGGCGAACGGCCTGCCGAACACGTTCGTGCCGGGCCGCAACCTCCTCTTCCTCACCTTCGCGGCGACGATCGCCTACCGGCGCGGCGCCAAGCACCTCGTCACGGGCGTCTGCGAAACGGACTATTCCGGCTATCCGGACTGCCGCGACGACACGATGAAGGCGATGCAGCTCGCGCTCAATCTCGGCATGGAGGAGCGCTTCGTGGTCCACACGCCGCTGATGTGGATCGACAAGGCCGAGACCTTCGCGCTGGCCGAGCGGCTCGGCGGGGACAAGCTGCTCGACCTCGTTTGCGAGGAAACGCACACCTGCTACCAGGGCGACCGCACGCACCGGCACGAATGGGGCTATGGCTGCGGCACCTGCCCCGCCTGCGAGTTGCGCGCGCAGGGCTGGGAGCGTTTCCGGACCATTCAACTTCCTAGGTGAGAGCTCTCGTGCGAAAACTTAATCGTCAGCGTCGCCTCGAAGGGTCGTTTCTCTTCGCCGGGTTTGCCGCGTGTGTTCCCCTAGCCAATTGGCTGATTGACAACATCGGGACTGTCTGTGTGCCGGATGGCCCTTGCCTGATACCAGTGGCGCCGGGACTAACGGCACCAAGTGGAGTGCTTGCCATAGGCGCAGCACTCGTACTGCGCGATCTGGTACAACGCCGGCTAGGCCTTCTTTGGTCGGCAATTGCTGTAGCCTTCGGCTCTGTCCTGTCAGCGCTTTTCGCACCGCCGGCGCTTGCCGTGGCATCGACGGTGGCTTTCATCGTCTCGGAAACCATCGACTTGGCTGTTTTCACGCCCTTACAGCGCAAAGGCCTGCTCCTCGCGGCGTTCGTTAGCGGGATCGTCGGCCTTGTGATCGACAGTGTGGTCTTCTTAGTCCTCGCCTTTGGCACCCTCGATTTCCTTGCCGGCCAAGTCGTAGGGAAATTGTGGATGATACTATGCGCGCTCCCGATACTTCATTGGACAAGAGATAGAGACCAACAGAGCGCCCTTCATCCAGCTTAGTGCGTCCAGAACGCACTGCGAAACTCTGGATTTGATTGAGAAGATGGCGGCAAATATTGACGCGAGAGACCTTCTGGGAATTCAAATGCGATCGTGTCGTCGGAAGTATTTCGTGGATCACTGATGAAGGCGCTGAAACACTCTGACGTTGTCAACGGCGGCAGAGTTCCGCGAGGCCCAGTGCGTATGTCTAAGGTACTGGTCCTTCGGGCCCTCTACGACCCCCATGACACCTGTGCGCGAAAGAACTTTGCGTCGGCTCTGCGTACGACGCCATGCTGTTGCTGGTAGGAGTTGGCAATAGCAAGGCGTCGAACAGAGAGATACGAGTTCGTTTTTCCACAGTTGTTCTGGCCGTTCTCGACTGCATCACACTGGTTTATTCATCAGATAATTCTCTATAGCACGTAACATGCTTGAAAATCCCGTACCTTGTGCGTAGAGTAGCACTCGGTCGTCGCGATGCGCACGGATGAAATCTGTGGCTGCATGCTTTGCCGATAACCAAGTCACCACGAAGAGATCGGAATTCTCCGCTAGCGCGCGCAGCCGGTGGCTACCGTCGTGATCAGCATTCGTATCGACCGTGACGGACGGCGAGATCTCCTCCAGCACAGCCTTGGCTTGTCGGCTTGAGGATTCGGACAGCGAATAGATGGCGATGCGCAAGCCGGCCAGGCGGCCAGCCAAGCCATCATTCACGGGCTCGACATCGGTTGCCGCGGTTACTGGCGGCGACCAGCCGAGTTCGCTTGACAACAATCTGACCGCGATCCGCTGAATGCGGGTAAGTCGGCCATAGATTGGAACGATGCGGGCAAGAATGCGATGGAGGAACGTCTCGCGGGCACTCGCATCGGGCGTGGCGGCGTTCATGAACCTCTCGACGAGATCCAGAACCCAATAGATCATATCGACGCCAAAGCCGTCACCGGCGATTTCGTCGATATCGGCAATGAGGTCGCGATAGGCCTTCTGGTCAAGGCCCGTGGCCAGAAGCCCTTCAACCAATACTTGGCTCGACTCGTAAATGGTTGATCCGCGCGCACTTCCGAGCGCAAAGAGGGTCAATAACCCACCATAGATCGGCGACAGAGCAGCCCTTGGGAATTCGTCGTCCCTCTGCAGCCAAGCGACCAGATAGGGTAGGGCCCGGGTAGTGCGACCAGCGGCAAGCTCATCGCCTTGGACCTTTTCTAGTGCCGCGACAAGGGTACGCACCGCGACCGGATCACCCGTCGATACGCCGATCTCCCACTCATCCTTGCCTCGCCGCGCAATATCGAGTGCGTCGGCGAAGGTTGGATCTCTAGCGCGATCAAGCCAGGCGATCCAGGATGTCGGCGGCGCGACATTCGCCAGTTCATCGGTCGCCTGCACGATGGGTTGGAATGGCATCGTCTCACGCAGCAACGCCAATTCATCAGGAGTGAGCCGCGCCATCGCTGTCATTGCGTCAGCAAGGAGGTCTATGCTGTCGACCGCATCAGCTTGTACCAGCGCTTTACGCGCGGCATCGATCGGGGCAGCAACCTCGACCCCTTTAGGCGCGAGCGGCGCTTGCACCGGCAACAGGTCTGCGATCCAGCCCAGGTCCTGCACCCGGTCGGCAAGTATGGCGAGCAGATCTTGGCGATCGGGATTTGAGAGTGTTTCCAGTCCTAGGAGGCGCCATCCGCCTATCTGCAACCCTGCCGGTGCAGCAGCGATACTCATCGACTGGACGAAGGACTGCACCGAACTCTCGAACGCAGCACGCGTTTCGGCCACATTCGCGGCGTCGAATGGTCCAGCAATATGGGTTTGATACAGTGCTTCCAGGAGGATCGCGGTGATCGCCGGCGTCCTGCGGGCGACGCAGAGGCTCTGGAATCCGGGGAGGTCAACGATTGCGGCCCATTCCTCGAAGACGGCGAGCAGTTGGGCTTCGAGAAACTTGACGTTGAGTGCGTCGAGACGGAGTTCGCTGCGGAGGCGGTCAAGAATGCCGGTCGCTGCATCGCGGCCCCCGATATTGAGATGATCTTGGAACCGCGCAAGCAGCCAAGAGGTCGGGACCGGGGCCGAGCGCTGCAGTTCGGGCGCGCGCGCAAGCGTATCACGCGCGCGCAGGAGCGCGCGCAAGGCTGTAACTCGTGCGCGATCGTCGGCCGGTAAGCGCATGATCGCGGTGACAGCAGGCGCGGCAAGTTGAAGGCGGGCGCCGATCGGATCGATTTCGGCCAACGGTTCTGGCACGCCCTCGAACCCGGTAAGGGTTGGTCCGGCGAACGCCAGCAGGACGGGCTTGAGCCGCCGCCAGTCGGACATGGTCGACGCCGCAACATCGATCTGCATCGATCCGGCACTGTCGATTACAGGAACGAGCGCACCGGGAAATGTCTCGGAGATCACCGATTGGGTCACATCCGCGCATAATGCGGCGATTTCGTTGCTCGCGCTCGCGCACGGTTGGAGCGCGACGAGATCTGCCAACACGGCCCGCGCCGCATCGAGGTTTGAGCCGATCATGCCATCTGGCTTTCCCAGCGCGATCCAAGCTCGATCGATTGCTCCGCGACCGCCGCCGGGTCGGTCCGCAGTACAAGATGTTCGCCGTTGACCGAAATGCCGTTAAGCGTAAGATTCATCGAACCGCTCAAGAAGTAATCGACACCGAGCAGGCCCTTGGCGTGGAAACTCTTCTCCACGATCCATTTTATCTGATCGCCGTAGCGCGCCTTGAGCATCTTAAGGCGAGCGATGAAATAGTCATTGTGGCCGTCGACGCGGATCACCAGCCGAAGTTCGACGCCGCGGGCGAGGAGGGCGCGGAGCACCTGTGACAAGCGGATCGGCGACGCCGGCCAATCCGGCTCGAGCGCCGCGAACTCGCGCGCAGAATTGTCGATGATCTCGACATCGCTGATCCAGGCGAAGAACAACCACAACTTCGGGCTGGGATGGATGAGTTCGGCGACGAACAGGCTTTGAAGCAGGTCGCGGACTGCACGCGACTGTGTCGGGCCATGGAGATCGCGTGACGGATAGAGCATCAGACCTGCTCCCTCAGGGTCAGCGTCGCGAAGATTCGGCCATCGGCGCGCTCGACCCGCTCGATGGCGGGGAAGAACTGAAGCACGCCGACGCTGACGGGGGTCGCCGAGAGGCGAACGAGGACGGCGCGGAACACCCGGGCCTCGCCCGCATCGGCAACGAACCGTGCAGTACCCTGGGCTTCAAACGCGGTTGCTAGCAGAGTCTCCCAATCAGGATCGTCGAAGGCGATCGTCGCGACCGCCCGTCTGAGCAGTAGATTGCGGACGACAGCGGGGTCGGTCGAACGCGTCTGGCGGAACGGATGATAGGACTGCAGAACGCGCTGGCGCACTTCATTCGCGCGCGGCCAGAGCAAGCTCGTGATTGCCGACAGGACCGTTACATTCGCGACGGCGGCCGCCGGTAGTGTCGCCGCGAGGAACGCTCGAACGGCGCTCGAAATAGTGGCGTTGCAGCTCGCAATGTAGGCATATTCGCGCAAGCCAACAGCAATGCCGAATCGGTCCTGTGTCGAATCCCAATGCGTTTGCAGGTCGAGCAGCAACTGATCGAGTTGGGGACCTGAACCGGCGCGCAGCAGACGGTTGTTGAGCGAAACTGACAGTGCATGGCTCAGATCGATCCCACCGCGCTGCGCGAGCGTTTGTGAGAGCGTCCGCCACAGAATTGCCCGCTCACCGTGCGAACTCGTCGCACGCAATCGTGTAACTTGATCGCAGACCTCCGCATCATCAACGGCGAGGGTCAGGATCTCACGCAAGCTGCCATCGACCAACTCCAAGTCGCTGGGAGCAAGCGCCGCGTTGAGCGCCGAGAAGAAAAGGCGCGGTTCGGAGGCAAAGCGGTCGGCAAAGGCTTCGAGGACGCCAGCGCCGCCAGGTGTCGTCTCGCTAATCCAAACGTTTGCGACATCGGACATAGCGTCATCGCGGATGTCGACGAGGAGCGTGTCAATGGTGGCTTGCCGCGGTGCCGCGGCAATGCACGCTTGGAGCAAGGCCTCGCCAAGCGTTTCGAGTATCAGTCGACGGAGCCAGGCGCTGAATTTCGCAGGATCGACCGTTACAAGTTGCGCGGCAAGCGCGCGCAACCGGTCCCGGACTGCTGGACGGCCGAGTTGCTGAAACAGCGCATGCTGCAAACGCCCTCTACCGCCTGCCGCACCGGCGCTGGCGGTTCCGCCAGCGGGATAGCCGCTGCTACCAAATGCATCATCGTCGGCATCGCCATCTTGCGTCGCATCGCCGTCGGGTGGCGTCGGCGGCATCGCACCGAACACACCGTCCATAACGGCACCGAACACGCTTTCGATCCGGTCGTCGTCAAGAAGGTCGGCGATCGTCTCCGCCAACGGTCGATCGCCTGACGCAGCATCAGCAAGCAATGCAGATAGCAGGAACTGGACTAACCATTCGCGCTGAAATCGGTTTATGTCGTCGGGCAGTTCTGGGTCCAGCCGGATGAGGTCGCGTACATAAGCGAGTTTGCACGCAGCGAGAACATCGGGCGGCAGGTAATCACCGTTCAGCATGTCGGTATGCGGCAATGCGAGATCAAGCCGGAACCCGTCGACCTCAAGTTCGAAGCCCACCGCGGCGGGCCGGTCGTCATCACTGGTGAAAGTCAACGTGACAGGAAAATCATCTTGTAACGTTCGGATATTCGCCCTTGCCTTCCCGGCGAAGCGCCGGACACTGACGCTTGAGCGGAACCGGTGAAGGTGGAAATCGATGGCGCGGATATGGTGGCGCCATTCCGATCGCGCCGGGACCGGCACGCCGAGGGCGTCGCCATTGGCGACGATGTCGGATTGCCAGACGAGTTGAGCGTTGCTGCTCGGGAGCGCCTCGGTGCGGGCAGCACGTTCGAGACGCACGGTCCATGGTCGGAAGACCAGGAGCGGCGCTCCACTGACATGATCATTAAGGCTGTTGGAAAAGCTGCCTACGAATTCATACTGGAGCGCGTAGTCGCTGATCCGGCGATCCTGCTCGGGAAACGCCGGATCGATCGGGATCCAATGCGATAAAGCACCGCGCTCATGTGCGAAGCGGCGGGTCACGCGCCCGGGTACGAACTGGTTGAGCGCCTGGAGGATTGGCATCTGTTCGATGCGCTCCTCATGGTTGACCGTGGCGGGGGGAATGATGACCCGCACTTCGGGCAAGCTCAGATCGCTGAACAGGTTGCCTGGGACGAAGTCGGGCAAAGGATGGTGATCAATTTGAAGGTCTTGCGTCGCGCCGGCATTCGGAATCGCGAGTTGCCAGCGGCGGAACAGCCGCCGGACCAACGTCGGCACCGCTTCGAGCAGAAGCGAGCGCGGCGACTCCCAGAGCAAGATTTCGGCCGCCGCTCGGTCGATCCCGAGCGCTCCCATCAGATATCTGCGCAGATCGTCGATGGTGGCGGCGTCGCCTTGCACCAACTGGGTCAGCTTGGCGCGGGTGCGATCGAGGACGGCACGCTCGGCGAGGCTCGCCTGCGGCAGCGGGCGACTGAGGAGGTTCCATTGCCAGGCCTTCTCATAGCCCACGGTGGTCGCTGCCAGCCAATCGAACAACGCAAACACAGCCTGAATCTTCATCACATACGGATTGCGGATCGGGAGATATTGCGGTTCGAGCGAGGGATCGAACAGATGCTCGAACGCCTGATAGAATGCGCGGTCGCGGCCATAGTCCGAAAGGACGGTGAGCGTAATCGGGCGCATCGCGCGATCGCGGCCGGCGCGTCCCTTACGCTGAAGGAACGACGCCATGCTGCGCGGCGCCTTGTGCTGAATGACCGCGCCGACGAGTGGGTCGTTGAAACCGACCTCAAGCGCAGCAGTCGCAACCACGATATTGGCCGATTGATTGACTCCGGCGTCCTGTGAGGTGGTCCGTCCGACAACCAGGCGGCGATCGAGCGGATTGCCGATGTCCTCGCAGATCCGCCAGCGCTGGCCCTCGAGATCGCGAACCGCGGCATCAGGCCCGGCCCGGCGGATGTTCGCAAGGGGCATGCGCGCCGTGTCGGGTCGACCGAAAATCGTGAATGCTTCGGCATCGCGCAGATCGTCGTAGAGACGATTGGTGACGTCGAGGTCATCGGTGAAAAGAAAGGCGCGCCGGCCGAAGGCGCCTGATACGTTGGTCGCTCCGGGCGGATCGAGCAGCCGGGGCAGCAGCATCGAGGTCTGGATCGTCGTCGAGAGCAGCGACGCGCGCGAGGCCGGGTCGCCACGCAGCAGGATTTGATATTCGGCGCCCTGTTCCTCGTACTCTTCGAGCGTCGGCGTGATTTCGACGACATCATCCAAGGCTGCGCCGGTCAGATCAGAAAAGAAGCGCGCCGCATCGCCTAGCGTGGCGGAGAGACCGACCCAGGAAATCGGTGCCGCCAGCAAATGCCGCCATCGCCGCAGGGTCAGCGCGGCTTGCGCGCCGGTTCCACCCTCATAGGTGTGCACTTCGTCGAGCAGGGCTAACAATGGCTTACGCCCGAGCGGGAGACCGACGCCGAACAGGCCGCGCATCCAGTGATCGGACAGGCGCTGGTTCAGAATCTCGGTCGTGGTGAACAGGATGTCGGGCGGAATGCGCTGCAATCGTGTCCGGGTCAGCACGATCTGGTCGTCGCCGATCATTTGGCCGCAGCCGGGTTGAATACAGGCCAACCGCTCGTTGGTCGCGGAGATGTCAACACCGCGCCAGACAAGCTCGCCGTCGCAGCGCGGACAGCGCATCCAGGGGCAGACAAAGTCCTCGCCGCGCCGAACCCAACTCTTATCTATCAGTTCCTGCCGGGCCGCACGGGTCGGTGTCTTGCCGAACAAGGCACCGATGATCAGCGGTCGGCGCCCGTGAAAGGCAAGCGTCTGATCAATCGTCCGCGCCATGCGAAACGCCTCGGCGAACTGATCCTTGAGCAGCTCAATTCGCGGGTAGATCGCGATCGCTTTGACCCAATGATCGGCAGCGATCGCTTCACCAATCCGGATCATTCCGGGCACGTAGAAGGCGATGGTCTTGCCACTGCCAGTGCCGGCGGTGACGATTGTGCCGCCGTCGTCCGTCGCGGCCGACAGACGCAGCGCCGCTCGTTCCTGAAAGTCGGCAAGCTTCATTCCGTCGCGCGACGTCAGCGTCCGCCAGAGGTCCTCACGCAGTTGTGACCCGCCCAGCACTAATGCATGCTCGGCGAGGATATCGGCGGGCAAACGCCGTCGCTTGGGAAAGCGCCGCGGCCGGCAATCTACCCGAAAGTCGGCGACGAGCGACGGTGCACCCTGCCAGGGCTTGTTTGGGAAGAGCTGCCGGTTGGCAGCCAGCAGCCGCACCATCTCGGCAAAGCGCGACCGGATACGGACGTCGCCGGCGAAGCTCGTCATCTCAAAGACTAGCTTGGCATCGATCAGTTCCTCGACGAGATCCTGCCCGTCACTGCCACTTACTCCTGCCGCCTCGCAGACCTGATCGCCGAGATCGAAAGCTTCATCCTCGCTCAGACCGCCATCGGTGAACCCCCATTCGAGGGAGCGCATCTCAATGGCTTCAATGCGGTCGAGCAACGCGAGGGCATGGTCAGACACAGGCATGATTGTACCTACCTCAGCCTGATGCGGAACGCGCCGAGCAAGTTGCGGCTTTCAAGCCACGTCTGCACTTCGGACGTATAAGCGCTTAAAAGGGCCTCGCTGTTGGCTGCGGCGCGAATGAAAGCGACGACGCTTGATGGGATATCGGACGCCGCAAGACCGTTCCATGCCGCCTCGTGCTGGCTGACGAGCGTGTCGAGATTGGCAATCGCCGCCTTGGGGTCAGCAGGCAGGCTGGTACCCAAGGTCGCTATCTCGCTTCGGATCTGCCGTATCTTGGCAACGCTCACCCGAAATTGCGGCACCTGGCCGAGCGCACTCAAGACGTCATCGGCGCCAAAGGCGGCGCGCTTATCGACATAGGTTTTCCACGCAGCACCCGCCGCCTTGTGTCCCGCGCTAGCGATACCGTTGAGGCGGTCAATGAAGGCGTGCTTGATGTCGAACGGCGGATCATTGACCTTTGCTGGATCCTCCTTGATCGCGTCGCGCAGCGTGCGCGCCTTCTCGGCATAGCCGAAACCATCGCTTGGCTTGAAATCGACCGGAACACCGGCTTCCGCAAGTGCGGTTAGCTTCTCGCGAAGGCTCGCCATGAGCAGCGAAGCGGTCTCGAACTGCTTCGCGCGTGTACCGAACTGTTCGGCTTCGGCGGCACTATTCTTGAGCTTCTGGTAGGTGTCGATCTTTGCTGCGAGCGTGGTGGCGCGGTCAAGCAGCATCGGCTTGCTCCTCATCAATCGTCGCCATCGCGATCAAATCGGCCTCAATCGCGGTAAGCGCTGCATCAATCTGATTGAGACTAGCCGCCACTGCGCCGTGCTTGGCAACGAGACTCTGACTGGTCGCGCCGATATTGTTGTCAACGGTGTCGAGAAAGGCCTGTGCCGCGGCGACCAGAGCGGTCCCCGCATCGACCGCGCCGCGCCGGCCTCGACCAAAATGAGGAAGCGCGGCAACTGCATCGCCTTCGCTGCCAAGTGCCCGCGCAGCTGCCAGCGAGTCATCGAAGTATATTGTCCTGAAGCGGTCAAGCGCGTCGGTCAAAACGCGTCCCGTGGTGCTGGTGCCGATACCGGCGTCAGCCACGGCCTGCCGCGCTGCATCGAGCGCCGATATGATAGAGGCGCGCGTAGCGGTCGCGCCGAACGCGTCTTGCATCGCATTGAGCCAGGATTTGCGGACCGCCATCTCGGAGTTCGCTGCCCTGGGGAGCGCGTCCCTCGCCTCGCGATAGAGTTTGGCGGGCTCTTGTGTCTCACCATCGGGGGGCTGAAGACGCAACTGCCATTTGGCCTGACGAAAATCACGAATGGGCCCGAGGATACGGCCTGGATTGAGCATTGCACCGGCTCGGCCGCCCTTCATGCTCGACATTTGGGATTGCGCGATTCCCACCAGCTTTTCGCGTTGTCTTGTCAGCTTGTCGTACAGCGCCTTCATCTCGGGTGCCGTGCTCGCGCACCCGCTTGCCCATTGTGCGCTGAACGCTGCGTCGATCATATCGGCGATCTTTGAGTCGGGCTTGATCTTGCCGCCGATCGCCGCGCCGATGCAGAGGAGTTCGACCGCGGCCGCCGCCTGGTTCCACTGCGGCGTAGGCTGGCAGATGTCGCGCAATTGCGCCTCGACATCCTTCGCCCAGATCTCGACGCAATCGAGGAAAGCGCCGAGCATCTTTTCGCCATTGGAGAATTCCCAGCGGAACTGATCCTTGCTGGCGCGCAGCACCCCCTGAAGGGCCGCTGCCGCCGTTTCGGGCTGCACAAGGTTACCCGGGATAACCAGCTTGACCTGCAAGTCGGTGCGAACCTGCGTCGTTTGGCGATCGAAGCTGATGCTCGCTGTTTGGAACGCCTTACCGGTTCGACCGACGAAACTCGCCTTCGCCAGCCCAACCATGTCCCAATCGATGGCATTGGAGACGGCCGAATAGACCAGCAATCTGAGATTGTTTGCGATGGATTGGTCCAACCCCTGTCCGCCGACCCATTGCTCGATAAGCAGGTCTTCCTTGCTGGCAACGTTACGCTGCGGCGCTTCAAACGTCGGCGTGTCGGCAGTTGGCTGGTTCGGCTTCGCCGTGTCGGCGCCCGGTATCTCGGGAACCTCGAACGCTGCTCGAAGCCTCTCGTCGAGATTGGCGATCGTGCCGGTGCCATCATAAAGTTCGAGAAAGGAGGCCCAGCGCTGGTAATTCTGCGGATTGCGATTGCGCAGTTCGGCTTGAGCGACGGCTGGGAGGGCCGTGATGCCGCCGAGCTTCTCGAGAAGCTTGAAAGGCGGAAACGTGCCGGTCGTGATTTCGGGACCGAAATTGTCGAGCACCTCGACGAGCAGGTCGTTCTGAAGGACGCGGGGATTGAGCCGTTCCGGCATCGAAGCATCGGCACGCGACGCGGCGTTCCACAATGCGTCGGGGGTAAATGGATAGAGGCCATAGCCGTCGACCTCACCGAATACGGCGTGGCATTCGGTCTGATGGATGCACATGTCGCATTTGGAGCGCGGGCTTTCGCCCGGTGCCGCAGCGTCGCTCCATTGGGCGATGCCGTCCCGTCCAAGCCGTACGGCGTTAAGATAGCGCGCCGTGAACTGGCTGAGCGAAGCTTTAGTGATCGACCGGCCCTCGGCTCGGCCAGCGGACCGATCCATGTCGACTATATGCGTCGTACGCATATAGGCAGTCTCCGCCACGCTCTGGAAGAAGCCCGTGGTGACCGCGATCGCTGTTCGCATCTTGCACTGGCGCTCGTCGCCCTGTGAAGTGATTGCCTGCAGCAGCGCACGGTCGATGCCTTGAAGGCGCGCGAATTCCTCTACGAGAAGGACGAGTTCCTGGCCCTGCGATTTGAGGTAGGTGCGCAAACGGGTCATCAGTTCCTCGACCCGGTCGCCAGAGAAACTCAAGGTTCGTGCTACGGCGCGATCAAGATTGCGGTTGATGATCCGAATCGCGAGCGGAAGGTGTACTGCGGGGTCAAGTTCAATGAGGTCGATGGCGTCTCGCGCAAGGCGCGAGGCATGTGCGAAGTCCATGCCGCCAAGCGGCAAGTCACTCTCGACGAAGACGCGACGTTGATCGGGACGATCCTTCGCGTTGGACGGCGCAAAGATATGGTCGACGATTTCGGCGATGACGGTGTTGTCGCCGAGGAAATGCGCTTTGCGCATATGAGGATCTTGGAACAGATCGGGAAGGCTGCTCGCAAGCCCCTCCTCGAACTCGTCGGCATCCGTCGGCAGGACTTCCTCACGGATCACCTGTGCAAGATCGTTGAGTAATTGCTGCTTCTGGTCTGCCCGGCTTTGTGTTCCATCGCCCGCCGATTGCAGCGTTTCGAGGAAATTCGCCTGTTGCTCGGATGGTAATTCGGCGATGATCATCTTAACGATGTTGCGCAGCGACGTGCCCGACTTGCGCACCACCAGGACGACCCTCTCCCTGGTCGGCTTGATGTTGAGCCGCATCCAGTGAACGAGATGCGATTTACCCGAGCCCGTTTCGCCTAGGATGGCCGCCAGTGCATGCGGCCGCTCCTCACGCAGAAAATCCGCGAGAAAGGCCGGCGGCGTCATGTCCGCCCACGACGCCTCGCTGATCTCCTGGAACGACTTGCCGACCTGCGGGCTAACCTTGAGGTCCCAATCGCTATGCACCGCACGGAAAAGGCTATCGCTGATGTGCTCGGCGAATGGATTGATCACCTGGCGGACGGCACCGGGATCCCAGCAGAGAAAATTGCGCATCATGCTGCCACTCGCAGCGCAATACGGCTCACGCGACCTTCGCGCGAGCCGAAATCGAGAATGCGGCCGGGTGCGTCCGCGAGGGTCGCCATAGTCAGTCGCTGGCGGTCGGCAAGTCGCTGCAGCGCAAGACTGGTGGTGATCGACAGACGCTTGTCGCCGTCCGCCAACGGAGTGAGCCGCATAGCTTCATAATCCTGGCGAACACTTCCGGTCTCGAAGACCGGAAAGATTGCCGCCAACCGCTTCATGAATTGCTCGATCGGTAGGTCGTTGCTCTCGGAGAAAATGGCAGGGAGCGCGCTTTCGATTGCCTTAACCGGATCGGGGATCACCCGGCGCGAGGTGACGTCCTCGGCATCGCTGCCACCCCCGACGATGGTGGCGAAGCCGAGGTAACGCGCCCAATACAGGAAATTCTGGTAGCGATTGAGCGAGGTTAATTCGGTCTTCGACGCCTGATCCCCGATCTGCGCTTTCAGGTTGTTTTGCGGCGCCTCGGAGAAATTCATCGGCCGCAGCGGGCTGGAACTCAGAAACCAGGACAATGCGACCATGAAGCCGGCTTGCTGTGTTTCGACTGCGCGCGTCGGATCGAACAAAGTGCGTCGCATGAATGCTAAGAAGAACGTTTCGCTGCCCTTGTCTTTTTTCCCGCCGCCGCGCGCGTCGGCGGTCAGCCGCACCTTGTCCTCAACCTCTTCGACCAGACCGATGCGCCGTGCTTCGGCAAGCGTGTTACTGAACAACGTCGTGGTCGACTCGCCATCATCATCTCCGCCGCGTCCACTGAGTGACGGCGGCGTGGCCCAAGCCTCGATCCGGTTTTTGGCTTCGCCATTTTCGCTGTCGAACAAGGCGAAATAGATCGCAAACAATCGACTCGGAACAGCTTGGGCAGTCGTGATTATACTCATTGCGCTACTCTTGCGTTAAATTCGTCGAGCGTCAGCGTCCGACCACCGAAGACATCTTTCAACCTGCGTCCATCCGGTGCGGGCTGATCGATTGGCGCGAGGAAAATGCGGGGATTGTCAGGCCGCGGCGCGAGGTTCTGCGGCTCGATAGTTTGCCGATCCCCGACCATGACAAGTTCGGGTCCACGCGGAAGGCGCGATAAGGCAAGGGAGGACAAGTCACTGACGAAGAATGCCAACTTTTCCGCAAATTTGAGAACTCGGCCCATATCGAATGGTTGCGGGCCGAGCGTGATCAACTTGGCGAGACGGGCCTGCGCTAGGCGCTGCAGCGTGTCACCAAGGCGGCGCGATGCATTGCGCGCGAGGTCGTGAGGATCGTAGCTGACCAAAAGCCGGAGATCGTGGCCGAGAAGGTTGGCGACCAGCGGATCGAGCGGCACGGTCCATGGGCCGCGCGGTTCGCCGACTGCTACGCTGTTGAGACGAGAAGCCTCGTCGGACCGGCAGCGGTTGCAGCGACTGCACGTTCGTCCGACCCGGTTCGCACCGTACAAATCTTCAAGGATCGCGGCCGGACAGCGATCGTCGCGAAGATGCTCCCGCATAAGGTCGAGATTGCGCTTGGCGGCAAGCCAGCCGACCCGGCGCACGGGTTCGACGCGCGACTGCCATTGCGCCAGGTCGAGATGATGATCGTCGATAATCTCAATCTCGAGCCAGTCGCCCTCCTGTTCGATCCGCGGGTAGGGTGTGCCGAGTAGTCGCAGAATGCCGGCACGCGCCATCAGGGCGACTGTGCGCAAGTTCCAGTCGGTATTGGCATCGCCGAACATATCAATGTCGCGTTCATCGGTGCCGGGGCGGCCATCAATCCGCACGGCGAAGCGTCCGTTCGCAAGGCTGGTCTTGCGCGCGAACATCGCAGACCAGCGATGGTAGCCGCGATCAATGCTGATGACTTGCTGGGCGTTAATGCGCTCGGCGATCCCCAGGTCTTTTTCTGTCGGCACAACCAGCGAAAGCGCAGCCTTGCCGTCGCGCCCGCCGCGCCCGACCTCTTGGTAGAATCGATCGAGCGTCTCTGGAACGCAGGCATGGATCACGCTGCGGGCGTGCCCGTAATCGATGCCAAGCCCGAACGCGGAAGTTCCGACGACGATATCGAGTGCGCCGTCGCGCCACTGGCTGACAATTTCCTCTCGCTCGGCCCGCCCGGTCTTGCCGTGAAGCTTACGAACCCGGCGAAACCCCGCGTTGATCAGACGCGCATACCAGGCGTTGGCAGCCGCAACCTCGGTGACATAAAGCACCGCCGGCCTAGGCACGTGGTGAAGCGCCTCCAGGACTTGGATAGTTTGGCTGGCCTCGTTGGTCGATGGCGCAATCCAATAGTCCGGTTCGGGCCGCAATTGCACCGCCGCCAGGCTTTCAAAATTGCTTTCGGCGCCGAACAGAGAGCGCAAGGTTTCGAGCGATGTGTCGGTGAGTGTCGCTGACAACATGAGGGTGCGCAGCGCTTGGCCGAGCGGCGCTGCCGACAGCAGTTCGCGCCGCAAGCCGCTCAATTCCTGGAACTCGGTCCGAAAGCCCGTCCCCCATTGGTCGACGAGATGGGCTTCATCGATCACCAGCGCGCGCAACAGACCTGCCTCGGCCGCGCGCCGCAACGGGTCGCGCAGACGGCCGCATGCGGCTTCAGGCGACGCGAAGCACAGGCCTTGGGTGCCGTCGGCGATCCGTTCGGCGATAATATTGTTCTGGGTGTCGTTGCCACCCTGGAAAGCGAGCGGGCGCGACAGGCTGCAGACCTCGACCGCTTCTTGTTCGTGATTGACCCCGAGCGCGACGGTAGGGACGATCACCAAGGTTACGCCGCGGTTTTCCTCTTGGTCCGCGCCAACGAAGCCGACCGTCTGGACAAGCTGGAAGATCATGCTCTTGCCCTCGCCTGTAGGCAGAGCAATGACGAGGCTTCCGCCTGCGGGAGTCGAGAGCGCGGCACGTACAGCAGCGCGCTGTCCGCGGCTGCGATAGGAGGTTCGACCGACGGCGGCGAGCAATGGATCGCCCTCGCAACCCACCCTGTTAAACTCACGGCGGGTTGCCTCGGATGCAGCAAGAGTTTCGACTCCGTCGCCAGGAACCGCGAGCCATGCCGGTTTCCAGGGCCGGAGCGTCACCAGTCGCGCTCCGCCAGCGGGAGTGTTGTGTAGCCCGACCGCATCCCAACTGGTGAACCCGTCGAAGCGTGGGTGCGACACCAGGACAGCGGAGGGCACCATGGCGCCGCGCCGGGCATGCTCATAGGTCATGGCTTGACGGAGCAACACGGCCAGGTCGAGTGGGCTCGCCTGGCGCGCCGGATCGACCAACGCTTTGCGCAAACGCTCGACCGCGGGCGACCTGGCCTGCCAGTTCGCCTCTCTATTAGTACGGGTAAGCAATTGGGTCAGGGCGACAAAGGCGTCGTGGCCATCGAGGTCAACCATGAGCGGACCTCGTGAGCGCCCCACCCAGAATGAAACATCCCATGGCGTCGAGCCGGATGGCGGGTGAGGCGATGCTGGGCAGGATTGACTCGATCAGAGCGATATCTTCGCGTGCCATCGAGTCGCCAGCCGATTGGCGCCGTTGCAGCCGGTTTTGGCGCCGCTGCAGATCGCTTGCCGCCCGTGTCGTCGCCGCGGTGATCGCATCGAGCAGGGCGGGTTGCTCAGACAAGGTTTGCCGCGCGCCGTTCCGCACGCGACGGCACACTGCCGGAAACAACGCGGGGTCAATATAGTCGGCGAGGATATGCGGTCGGCTTCCGAGATTGATGTCGGCGCTAAAGCCTTTGCGATGCCCGTTATACGGCTTGGAGAGGATGGCGAGCAGCGCAGGATCTATGACCGTCTCACCATTGATGTCGATAAACAGGGTCTGCTCGCTCTGCGCAAAATAGCGCTGCGCGCGGCGTAGCGCGGCAAGTTCGGCGCGCGACGGCGCGAGCAAGTCGGCGATGCCGAAACTAGGCTCGATCGTGAAGCAGAGCTTGAATCCAATCCAGGCATCCCCAAGCCAGTTCTCGACCGGCCGATAAGTTACAAACGCGGTTCCGCGATCGTCCCAGCGCGTGAAGCGCATCAGCACGTCAATAAGCGGCGTACCCGGGCGCAGCAACGTCACGGCGGTCCGGCGTGTCGCGATCCGGCGCTTCCAACTCAGCGGTTGGCTGTCGTCGAGTTCTAATTGCTTTTGCCACGGCAAGCGCGGGATCAATGTCTGCTTGGTTATGCCGAGCTTGAATGGATCTTCCTCGGGCCAGGCATAGGGCCGCTTCTTGAGTTGCAGTGTGTCGATCAGCCACTGATCGACACCGGCCTCAAGCGCCGCCTCATCAGCTTCGGCGTTATCCAAAGCCTCTATAAGAGTTTCGACCGGTTCCTCTGCAAGCGCGATACGGTCGAGGGCGTATTGTTCGTCCTGCGACTTTCGCTCGTGGGAGATCTGGCCTTTGATCTCCTCAGCCAGCGCGATTAGCGCATTGGGCCCGGTCATCAGCAGGGTGTCGAGCGCGCGGGTCTCGAAATTATCCAGCAGGAATTGCACATCGCTGATCGAGCGGTGGAAAATCGACAGGCCGTCGGCGAGCAAGGCCTGCCAGGCTGCAAAGGGACTTTCGTCTTCGTCCGAAGGCAAGAGGATCCGGTGACGGATGATCCCCTGTCGCCGGCCATAGCGGTCGAGGCGGCCGATGCGCTGCTCGATCCTGGCAGCGCTCAGCGGCAGGTCGAGATGCACGATCGCATTGGAGAAGCTGAAATTGAGACCTTCTTCGGCCGTCCGGTCGCCAATGAGAACCGCGGCATCGGGCGCTTGCGTGAACGCCGCGACGACGTCCTCCTTGTCATCGCCCACGTCACCTCCCGAGACGAGTAGAAAGCACGGTATGTCGCAGAGCGCCTCCTGCAAAGCTCGGTGGAACGCGGTTGCCAGCGCCTCACGCGTCGCGAACACAACGATCTTGGGGTGATCGACGTCAGCCCGCAGCGTCTTGATCAGCCTCCGCACGCTTTCGACCATCGTTTCGATGCGGTCGGCATCGTCGTGGTCCTGGGCTTGCTCGCGCAGCGCGTCGAGGATTTCCGCCTCGCCGGCGAAGATCGGCATGACACCAGCCAGCCAGGCGCGAAGAGCGTCGGCGCCTTCAGACACCGCGCCGAGAAGATCGCGGTAGCGCCGGGCGAGAAGCGGCACCCCCGGATTGCCATCGACTAGCGAGTCGACCGCGGCCGACCGCCAGTCTTCAAGCGTGCCAAGCAGCACCGCCAGGCTGTCGTTCGGATCGCCTTCGATGCGCACATGGGTCATGGCGCCGTCATCAGGTCCGCGTGATCGAAACTCCCATCCCTGGGCATCGGCGCGACGCGACCGGATCAGACGCTGGTGGATGCGATAGCTGTCGGCGATATGCTCCTTGAGCGCGCCGCATAGGTTGGCGAGTCGTTCGGGTGCCTCTCGCGTTGCTTCAATCAACTGCGGTGCCAACTCTTGGACTACAGGATCGTCGGGAAAGCTACGGATTAGTTCAGCGCTGCGCTGCCGCAGCACAATGCCTGATGCGCCCGGGTCGAGACTAAGGAGTAAGCGGCCGATCGCCCGGCGCTGTTCGAGTTTTAGGCGAAAACCGTCAAGATCGTTGAGCGGATGGGTCAGTGGATCGAGCAAATTGAGCAGTGCTAGGAACCGAGCCTCCTCGCCGAGCGGCGGCGTTGCGGACAGCAGCAACAACACCGGCACGTCTCGGGCGAGTTCGCGCAACCGAGCCACCGATTCTGAAAGCAGGCCGTCCTCGAGTCCAACCAGATGATGCGCTTCGTCGACCACCAGAACATCGGGTGTTCGCGCGACCCGCTCGATTTCGGCATGCGAGCAACATTCGAAGGGCTCGTCGAACTGGTCGAGGCGGAGCTTTTCGGAAAGTTCGCGCCGCCACTGTTCGCACAGAGCCGATGGTGTTGCGATCAGCACGTCGGTGCCGGGATTGTCGATCAAATGTTGGCGGATGATCAGTCCGGCTTCGATAGTCTTGCCTAGCCCGACCTCATCGGCGAGCAAATAGCGTTGGATCGGGTCGCTAAGCACGCGTCGCACTGCTGCGATCTGGTGCGGCACGAAGTCGATCCCGGCCGAAAGCAGCGACGTCAGGCCTTGTGCGGCGCTGGTCAGCGACCGCAGCGGCTTCAGCGCGGCTTGCCGACGGTCGTGCAAGTATTGGCTTTCGGCAGCGTTGACCGCGAGCATTTCGGCCGGATCCTCGGGCGCATTCCACGGCCGGACGAACAGATCCACTTCGCTAAAATCCTCCCGCTTCCCGTTTGGAAATCTTACCTCGTATGTAACAAGGCCATTTGCCTGCTGGAAATAGTCGCTAATGCGGCCAACCCACATACGCTCGTCATCGAGAACATAGGCCCGAGTCTGCGGGCTCAAATAAGCGCGAGCGACCGTGTCAATCTCGCAGTCGACATGCTCGCTGCGATGGATCGAGTGGAAGATCGAGACGACGCAGCGGCCGTCGACCACGGACTGCAGCTTTCCTATGCCCTTTCTCCCGGGCAATTCGACTAGCATCCCTGTAAACAGACTCGCACCCCCCCCACGGGCGATTCGTAGAATCGCGCTCTTCCAGCATACTACTAAGGGTTGATAACCACCATAACAGCTGGAGGTGACATCGTCACCGACGCCATTCTGGAGGAGGTTGCCGCCTGGCAGGCCCGGCCGCTCGAGTTGGTCTATCCGCTCGTCTTCCTTGATGAAGTCAGGGTAAAGTTCCGAGACGGATGGGAAGCTTTGCATTGGCGGCCGCCTTGATCATGAAGGCGACGTCGACTGTCGGCGGCTTCGCGGCTCGATTTGGATGTTAAGCGTGGCGCCGCGGTTGTTGCCCGGTAAGTTAAACTGATCGCGCACAGGGTTCGGCTAAAGCGTTTTCCGATCAGTTTGCGTCATAGCCTGCGGCTCTGAAGTGGTTGGTGCATTCGGCAGGCTGGAAGAGCGGGATGAGTACGCCGACGGCGCTTCCAAAGCGCCTCGACGGTGCGCTCGGCCTTTGCCCGCATGAGGGCCTTGAGCTTCGAAAGGGCCATCTCAATTGGATCGAAGTCGGGCTGTAGGGCGGGAGGAAACGCGAGGACGCGCCCGCCGCTTCGATGGCCGTCCCACACGCCTTCGGGCTTGTGGGACGGAAGGTTGTCCATCTCGACAAGGTCTCTGGGCGAGAGCGTGGGCACCAAGACCTGCTCGACATAGGGCCGGAACGCCGCACCGTTCATCGGATCGTCGAGCAACATCGCCGCCGTCATGCCCGTCAGGCGCAGGGCCCCGGTGAAGGTCGTCGTCTTCTAGTGTCCGTGCGGCACGTTGAACCGGCACCGTTTACCTCGTGGGGCTCGGCCGCGGCGCCGCGCCATCTTGGTCGACAGGTTGGTCTCGTCGATGAAGACGAGCTTCGCGGAATCGAGATCGAACTGATCGTCGACGCGGGGGGCGCAGTTTCGTTTTGGTCCTTTCATTCGGCATGCTGTTCCACCAAGCGCGTGTTCCGGCGTTCGCTCGCGTAAAGCCATTCGAATTGCCTCGGCGACACGATGAAAGTACTACCGCTCGCTTTCGATTTCGGCATTGAGACTTTTCTCCTGCCCGGTCTTCGCACCCAAGGTGCACAGGTGTGAAGAGAACAATTCGAATGATAAGCGAGCGTTTCGGAAATGCTCGCAATTGCTCGTATCTGGGCTACGATTGCGCAATTCGTCCTCGTTAAACAGGGGGCATGACGTCGATCGATCCACGAGACTGGGCCCGTAAGTTCGCCGCCGACCTCACGGTAGGCGGGGAGCGTGTCCCGTTCGATCGGGTGCTTCGAGCCCATGCGACCGGCATTGCCACTCTTCGGTCGCAGGGCCTGACCTGGGCGAGCATGGCCCGGCTGCTGGCAGGCGCCGGCGTGCGACGGCCGGAAGGAAAAGTCTATTCAGCCGATCATCTCCGAGTCGCGTTCCAGCGGTGTGCACGCGGCGGCTCTGTTGCGCGCAGGCAGCCGATCGAGCGGTGCTCTGAAGCCGATCGAATCAACGCAGACTCTACTCAGCCGTCGACCTCCCCCAACCGCCATGAGCCGCCAATCCTTCCCTCTCGAGCGTCCCCTGCCGCATCGCGGTTGGGAGGAGCGTCGACGATGAAGACAACCGCGATGAAGACAACCGCCGGAGCGGCGAATGAGTGCCCCGACGACAAAGACATCTCGAGCGACGAGCTCGACAGTGTCCTCGATCGTCTGAACCGTAGCAAACAATGAGGATCGAAGTTTTGCCCACTGAGCAGCTCAAGTCGCCAATCGCGCCAATTAAGTCTTTCGCACAGCTCCAGGCGATGACGGCCGACGCGCATCGGCGCGACGGCGGATCGCTCGAGGGCATCCCCGACGAATGTTCGCCCGATCTTTCGGAAGAAACGATCTATCCATCCGATAAGCGCTGGGTGGCACGCATCTACGTCGACGAGACGCGCGTCGAGCCGGAGCTCCAACCAGATCGCTTGTTGGCTCAGTACGCAGCGACGGAGGAGTTCAAAGGCTGGACCTTCGTCGTGCAAATGGTCCATCCGCAAAGTCTGCACCGTTTCCGACTTTCGCGTCATACACTGATGGAGGCCTCTTTCTTCGAGAATGGATATGTTTCAGACCTTGAGTTTCGGCGGTCATCCGGAAAAGGCAATCCGCGTGATTCGGGCTATTTCCAAGAACAGAAGAGAACTGTCGATGTAGCAGTTTACATGCTTGGCGTTATGCTGAAAGCTGCAGGTCCGGGCCTTTTTGATTGGAATGGAGCGGATGCAGGTCGCATTGCCTCCACTAACGACAAGGTGATCGATTGTTTAGAGCAGTTGTCCGGCAGCCAAAACCTGCGAAGGCCACGGCGCCTAAAGGACGACGATGAGGTCCTCGGTGTGGCTAAGACTGCCGTTCGCAGGAAGTACGGCCTCGTTGAGTATCAAGGACTTCTGCTGGGCTGTCATACGTTTCAACCGAACGATCTGATCCATTTCGCCTACGGCAGTTCGCCTCGAACAGAGCGCTTTCGCAAGACCCACGATGAGCAGCCAGTGTTCGGTTCGTCCCTAAGCGATGTGCGTAAACAGATTGAGTTCGAGCTGAAGCCCGAGGCATCAAAAGTCTTCTTCAGCGCCGCCAATTTCCAGCAGGGGAACGCGGAAGAGCGAGACAATCGAGCCCTCCTTCAGCCCGTTGTTACACCGGCTATGATCTTAGCGTGGTTCAGCCAAATTCTTGGTGTGATGCGGAAGGCCGCGTGGTGTGCTGAGCGCGACGAACTGAGCGATATCGCCAAAGACTTTCTGCACCGTGAAGCCAGCGCTCTTGCTACCCTCGAGAATGGCGATCGAGCTGTCCCAATTGGTGCTGTCGATTTGAAAGCCGCAGGCTTCAAGCCTGCATCGTCCGTCCAGGACCGCGTGGAACAGATTGCCAGCGATTGGCTCGAGGACCTGCCAAAACGAGGTATGAGCGAACTGTCCAGCGAGCAGACCGTCGATACACTGAGCTACGAGCAGTTGCTTGTCGCGCTCCTTCATGGCGCAGGATCGGACACTTGGGTAAGCGAAGGGGAGCGGCCGGAGCCTTGCGAAACGTTGATGTCTTGGGTCGGGCAGTTGAAGCGACGTGGCCTCCACACGCTTAGCCCGAGCATAGCGTATGATCTCGTTGTTCTCGCGGACGAGAGGCTCCCCGCCTACCTTGAAGGACCGCGGATGGATTTGTTGTCGTGGGAGGTATGGTCGGCACTCGTGGACGCTGCGCATGACGTTGTGCGCACGCGTAACCCCATCGAGGTCGAGTACCATTGGTCGCGCGACCTTGAACGACCCTGGGCGGTCGAGCGGCAGAACGAGGGTAGACTGGTTATCCGTGGCCCGCTCTTGAGCTTCCCGGCACTCGATGCGTCGTACTGGACCAAGGTGGCGCAGTTTCTCCGCGAGAACGGAGACTTCACCGTACCGCTTCGACGGTGATCGTTGATCACCGGCAGTTATGGCGACCGGGGATGGGCTGAGTCAAACCACGCGCTCTGGAGGAACGTCTGCGTTCCCCCAGAGCCGCTGCAACAGAAAGCCAAAAGTGACGGTCTAGATCCACGTTGCCTTACGCCGGCAGGATGCTGGCTTCAGCATCCCTCGCTCTCACCAGCGGTTGGCTTCAGCGTCGGACGCTTTGTCCATTCCGCTGCCACAAAGCCTTGGCTTTGGGCTTGCCAACGTGTCGGGGGCCAGTCGATCCGGTAGGCGGTGCCTGCGAAATGCAAGATGCCGCGGATGGTTTCCTCCGGTGTGTCGGGATCGAACAAGCCAAGCTCACCAGCGAACTGAGTGGCTGAGAAGACGTCGAGCTTTTCCTCAAACCCTATGGTGCGGCGCGTGTCATTCGAGTCGCCAGTCTTGTTCAGCTTGGTGCCGGTGATCTTGCGGGCCCCAAGATCGCGGACTGCGCGCTCGGTGGCTTCTCCGGGTACCTGGCGCCCATAGATCTTGATCTGGAATAGATCGGAGATGAGCTCGTTGGCATCGCCATACAGCTTTCGAAGCTGCCAGACCGACTGGAGTGCGATCATACAGGCCATGCCGTGCTCGCGGGCGACCGAAAGGCTCTGATCGATGCCCTCGATCTGTCCCAGCGAATAGAACTCATCAAGGGCCATGGTGACCTGTGGCCGCGGTCCGCGGCCGGTGGGCGATGCGACGGCTTGGCAGAGCCGGCGCAACACGCCGCCGCAGATGCTCGTCGAGAGCACCTTGTAGTCCGGGTGCGACTGAACGATCAGCACACGGGGGCCCTGCCAGCCGGGTGCCAGCGCGCGCTTGACCGAGAAACGGCGCTCGGGAGGATAAGAGCTCCAAGCATAGGCCATTGGACGCAGCGTCTTCAGGGCGCCGGAGGTCATCGTGGCGAGGATACCCTCGACGGTCTTCGACATTCCGTCCTCGCCGCCGCCCGCTAGAACAGGGCTGGCGCTCAGATCAAGTCGTTCGATCTGTTCGCGGATCGCGTCTGGCGGTTGCAGCACCATCGCGAGCAGATCTCGGGCGTTCCAGTCCGCGCCCTTGTCGGCGATGATCATGATGATGAGGTCTATCAAGACAAGGCGTGCGGTGTCGGCCCAAAAAGGCTGGTCCGAGGAGGGGATCACGACGATGACGAATTCGGCCGCTGCCGCCGGTCCATCGATGTCGGCCCCGATGTCCCAGGCCCAGCCGTCGCGATGCGTCGGCGAGATCAGGACGATCTCCTTCATCTGGAACGCTTGCGTGACGTCTCCCTTGGTGCAATGGAGGACAACGAAGTCCCCGCGCTCGATCGCCTGCTGTGCGTAAGCTCGCAAGATGTTCGACTTCCCGGATCCGGGTGCGCCAAGAATCATGATGTTGCGCAGCTCGAGTTGCCTCGGGATGACGATATGTGGAGCGATCGCTAAACCTACGTTTGCGCCCGGCTTTGCCTCCACCCTAAACGCGTTATTGAGGCGCATCTCTGCCTCCTCGTCGCGATGGATCATCGGATCTGCGTCGTCGGGCTGAGAGAAGGGATCGGTGTGAGGCGTATCTCGCCAAGCAAGGCGCACCACCCGGCCCCCGACCAGGAGCGCGATTACCAGCGCAAGGTTGACCCGAGCCCGGAGAGCATCGTCATCGCCTGAGGCAATTTGATACTGCAGCTGGTGGGGTTCCCAGACGGCGTAATAGCTGTCCCGCGCATCGCGAACGGGCGCAAGCGCAAGCGGAACGGCAAGCGCGAAGGCGAACGCCGCCCCGCCCATCAGGGCGCTGGTAAGAAGGGCTTTGCCGGGGTGACGACGCGGATTGTAACCCACGTTGAGATTGCCGAACGGGATCATTGGAACACCTCCAATACGCGAGAAAATTGGGAAAGAATGCTGTGATCGGGCAAGGCGTGCAGAAGGATCGCGATGATGCCGGTCAGGAACAGCATGAGCTCGACTCCCTTCGCGCTCGCCCGCCGAGTGTAGGGTGGGCGTCGCTCCTGCCGTCCACGCCAATCCACCTCGTTGAGGAGAATGCGCTTGGCGGCCAACTGTACCGGCCTGAACCGCGGTGATCCTTCACCGCTTGCCGGTGGGAGCACCGAAGAATTGGCGGTTGCCGCAACAGCCAGGCCTTCGACCGCCGCCTTGGGCAGGCGCTCGTGATAAAGCCTGCGGCCTTCCGCGCTAAGCCGGCGCGTGTCCGCCTCGCTCGGATGGCGACCGTGTCGAAGGGCGCCGGTGATGGCAATCGCAACGCGCGCCTCCACCTCGGCCCGCCACTCCGCCACGTTACGTTGAATGTCTTCAGCGGTCGGCAGAGCCGGGGATGTCCTCGGCTCGCCGTTGTTGTCGCTCGACACTTCGTTCGCCTCAGTCATTGCCGTCTCCCTCGACGGGAAGTGACAGCACGGTGGCGATCTGCCCCTGCATCTGGCGGAAGAAGCGCGTGATGTTGCCCCGCGCTATCTTGAAGTCGCCGACGCTCATCGCGAACTTCTTCGCGCCTTCCTCCGCATCGAGCGCCATGACCTTGAGGAACCGGGTGCCGGATTCCTCGAAGGGTTGCCAGAAGTCGGTGACGATGGCGGGCATGATCAGGCGCGGCGCGCCATCGACAAGCGGTGCCAACTCCTTGTCGAACAGCTTCTTTGCCGGGCTCTGCGGCTTGAGGCCGTCGATGCGCCCGCGGTCGTGGCAGTTCTCGACCAGCACCATCCGGGCGTGCGGCAAAGCCTCACGAACACGCCGCCAGGTCATCGCTGCAGCCTCAATGGCTTCCGGATCGGCCTGCACCGGCACGAAAATAAGGATGGGCAGGTTCCAGCGTACCGCATCGTCGTCGAGTTCGACATCGACGAAGAAATTTGTGACGTTCTCCACCTCTCGTGCGCCATTGTCGAAGAGTACGCTCGTGCCCGTCTTCATCGCGTCCATGCAGGCCGTGTAAACCGGCGTATAAGCGGTGCGCAGCAGGGAAGGCTGCTCCATCAAGAGGTCGCGATCGACCGTCAAGTTGACGACACGCGAGCCGAGCATCGCCTGCAGCCGCGGCTTGTCGTCGGCCTGGAAGGCGACGAACCGTGCCTTGGCCAAGGTAAGGACGTCGGCGACGGCGGTCATCAGCGTCGTCTTGCCGACGGCAGACTCCTGACTGATCGTGGCAATGAACGCCGGGAAAGTGGCAGGAAACAGAAGATTCGGGTCGGACATGAACAGGTCTCCTTCAGGCGTTGGCTCGGGGACCAACGTCCCGAGTGACACCACGATAAACCCGGCGGATCGGCTCAGATTTGGAAGCCAGAATGGTGTGGATCAGAGCAGGTGGAGAAACGAAGAAGCCGGCGGAGTACCCGCCGGCTTCTTCGTCAGGCGTCAGAATGCGCCTTGCGCGTTTCATCGATCCATTCTTGATCGATATATCCTCGCCGCCCGATCTCTTTGAGGAACGCTACGTAGTAGGCGAGCTGCTTCGTATATTCCGGTGTCTCCTCATCGATGCTGTTGATCGACAAGCCTGAGTCGATCAAATCGATCGCAGCTTGAAGATGTGACATCTCCTGATGAACTTGTTGGATGCGTGAAGCGGGAATGGCGTACACATACGAATAAAATGGAACAATACCGATAAAATTCTCAAAATACGATCGAGGGCTTTCGGTCTCAAGGTGATTTTTTGGGACTATCGCTTTCTCGATGACAAGGTATGTCTTCTTGACCATCGTCCAGATCTCGTCTCGCATTCGCTGCATTTCCTGCGGTGAAGCATGGACTACTTCTTCTTGAGTGGTATGATCTGGCGAATGATTGTTTTCGTTTAAACTCCGCTTTTTGCGGAGGAAATTCGCTATATGCTTAAACATTTTAATCTCCTTTGATGATCGCTGACGCGCCAGCGGTTCCATGCTCGTCAGGGCAATCGTCACCGTGAGCAGGGCAGGTGTTTCGATTGACACGACACGCTGAGTATGGCAGCGTTTATCGGGTTCAGATTTGGAAGCCAGAACGCCCCTGAGAGACGTTCCAAAATCAGGTTCTGCGAGGCCGTCAGAGCACCCGCGCGAAACGGCGGTGGGAGGCAGCAGTGGCTCCAACATTGGGCTAAGACCGGCAGTGAGAGGCGGCAGCGCGTGCCGCCGGCTTTCGGATTATCATGCGATCGAGTTGCGCTTTGGGCGGTCGAAGCGACGTCCGCTCAATCGCGCTCACTATCGAACTCGTTGATAGCGAAGGCGAGGAGCACCATCGCGCGAACCCGGATCAGCGCCTCGTCGGCATTGTCCTCCGAGAGCATCTCGATCAATGCCTAGCTGTTCAGTCCCGGCATTTGGTGGATCGGATTGACGATGAATCGGTCTGGCGCTGAGGTCCAGATCCTGGCGATGTACTCGTAGGGCGTGAGACCGCCGAGCGTCTTGAACCGGCGGCTGAAGTTGTAGGCCGCCATGAAGTCGGCGAGGTGCGTTCGAAGCTGATCGTGGCTCTCGTAATGGAAGCGCTTGACGGTCGTGTCCTTGATCGTTCGGTTCATCCGCTCGACCTGACCGTTCGTCCAAGAGTGGTTCGGCTTGGTGAGGCGGTGCTTGATGCCGTTTGCCTCGCAGATCATGTCGAAGCGCATCTGCCGGGACCAGGCGGTGTTGCGGTTGCGTGGCTGCTCGGCGAACTGGATCCCGTTGTCGGTCAGGATCGTGTGGATCCGATAGGGCACAGCTTGCAGCAGGTGCTCTAGGAACTCCCAAGCCGTCCGCCTGTCCGCCTTATCGACGAGTTGCGTGACCGCGAATCTGCTCGTTCGATCAATGGCGACGGACAGGTAGAGCTTGCCTTCGCCCGTCTGCACCTCAGCAATATCGATGTGAAAGAAGCCTACGGGATAGCGCTTGAACCGCTGACGCTTCGGCTTGCCGCCTCCCACATCGGGCAATCTGGTATGCCATGCCGCTGGAGGCACCGGTGCAGCGCTGACCGGGTCAGATGCGGGATCGTTGGCTGCAATGCGTAGAGGCAGTCAGCCAACGGCAGCAGCGTGTGCCGGCGAAACGCTACGACCATCGCCTCCTCGGCCTCACTCATGGTTGTTGATCGCGGCTCCTTCGGTCCGGTCTTCTCATGTCCTCCAAAGTCTGACGCTTGCGCCACTTGGCCATCGTCTTCGGATTGATGTCGAGCTCCCGGCTCAGCGTCGCGAGCGAAGCTTGCGATCGCTGTATTGCTGCTCGGATGGCGTGCGTGGTCGTGGCGCTGCCGTGACGAACTTGTCCCATAGGGAATCCTTCCATTCCATGGAGAGGATCACACCATCAAACCCTGGGATCAAACACCTAGTGCAAAAATATAGACGCTGTATTGATTATTGATTTGTTATAAATGTGGTAACATCAGTTAAAATCTTTAGCATTTTTTCTGAATTAGATCGAATATTTTGATAAAATATTACTTAATTGCAATGCTAATTGTGTCTCTTTTGCCGGCATTCTGCAATGGTCGTGTCTCCCACCAAGATGGCGATCCTTGTCAGCAGGTCGGGATCTGCTACCGACAGGACGACTTCCAGCCCAAGCTCTAATCCTCAAATTTGGAAGCCAGTTCGAACAGCGCTTCGTCGCATGAACCCAACGCAGAGCCCATTTGCGCGTCGAGTTTCAACTCAACCGCTAAGCGATGGCGACACCCGATTGAAAGCTCAGAAGGTACGCCAAGTCCGTGGCCTTTGAATACGGATTAGGTGAGCCGCCGGTACCGTTATGTTCGCCTTCGATCGCGCAGGCGCTTTAAGCGTGCCGCAGGTCACCTTTGCTTCATCCCGTGGACCGAAGGGCGGTCCTTCAGTCCTTCATGCGAAGCAGCGAGAAGATCTTGTCTCGCAACGAAGGCGCATAACACCGCTACCCGATTTGGCTTTCAAATTTGGCCCAGTCGCTCGTGACTAATGAAGAGCCTCCTTTTGTTTGGAGGCATCCATGGTCGCAACCGTCGCAGCGGGTACATCGGCACGGTACTATCTCGCTCAGGTCGAGTATTATCTCGGTGGACGCGAGCCAAACGGCCGATGGATCGCAGGTGGCTCGAAGCTCGGCATCACTGCGTCCGCAGTCTTCGAGCGTGCCGATTTTGAGCGCCTCCATGCTGCACTGGACTCGTCCGGACGGCCGCTGATCAGCAATGACGGCGGCCGCGTCGAAGCCGTGGGCGGCTACGACGTCACCTTCTCGGCCCCGAAGTCTCTTTCGGTACTCTGGGGCACGGCGGATCAGACGCTTCGCTCTGAGCTGGAGACGGCGCAAGCGGCAGCGGTCGCGGCCGCGGTCGAGTTCCTCGATCATGAGGCAACCTTCTGCCGACGTGGGCACGGAGGTGCAATCCTTGAGAAGGTCAAGCTGACGGCTGCAGCCTTCCAGCATGGTGAAGCGAGGCCCGCACCGCATGCGGACGGAATAGTCTTCGCCGACCCAGCCCTCCATACGCATACAATATTACTCAATATTGCTAAGCGTGCGGATGGAACTGTCGGCCGTTTAGATGGTCGAATTTTATTTAAAATGAAAATGTGCTGCGGGGCGATCTACCACCAGGCTCTCGCAGCTGGACTTTTGCGACTTGGATTCGGCATTGATGTCGCCGGCTCGAACGGCATCTTCGAGGTCGCTGGCGTTGACCCCGATCTCTGTCGATACTTCTCCGCACGCCGCGAGGAGATCCAGGACGAACTCGCTGCTTTAGGTCTGGCAACGGCTGACGCTCCGGCCCTGGCGGCCGCAAAGGCACGGGCGACGCGCCGCTCGAAGGCAATCGATGGCGAAGGCGATCGACACGTCCTTTGGCGCCAGCGCACAAGGGCGCTCGGTCTAGAGCCGGAACAGCTTGTCGAACAGGCGCGCGCCATCGGCCGGGATCGATCGCTTCGGCTTCCGGATGGACTGCCGGATGCGCCCCAGCCTGCACGAGCCGTGCTGGCCGAGCTTACCGAACGGGACAGCCTGTTCGAGCATCGCCATCTCGTTGCAGCACTCGCGTCTCATCGTGTTGGGGTGTCCGAGATCGTGTCGATCGAGGACGAACTCGCGGAGCTTCGTGCCGAGGGCGCCTTGATGGAGCTCGGACGCGATCGTTGGGACCATCCGATCTACTCGACACCGGAGGTCGTGCAGCTCGAGCAGGACCTCTACCTGCGAGCGGTGCGTCTGGCGCGGGTGGAGGTGATGGCGCCATCGGCCAAGTGTGTCGAGCACCTGCTGGTTGATGCCGGGCTTAATCCCGAGCAGGAAGCGGCTGCCCGACTGGCCTGCGGTCCCGCGGCGATCGTCACCATTGAGGGCGCGCCCGGCGTCGGCAAGACGACCTTGCTGCGGCCGGTGGCTGAAGCATGGGACGAGGCGGGCTGGCGCGTCATTGGCGCGTCCACGGCCTGGAAGGTCGCGCACCAGCTCAAGAATGAGCTCGGCATCGAGGCGCGTGCCATCGACAGCTGGCTCGCTGGTGCCGAGCACGGTCGGCCGTTCCTGACGAACAAGACGCTTCTCGTCATCGACGAGTCGGGCCTCATCACCAGCCGGCAGATGGAACGCATCCTCGGAGAGGTCGAACGCGCCCGCGAGGCGGGGCTCGCGGTTGCGGTCCGCATGGTTGGCGATCGCCGCCAGTTGCAACCGATCGGTGGACCGGGCCTGCGCATCGTGGCGGAGGCGATCGGCACGCAGCGCGTCGATACGATCGTGCGCCAGCGCGAGGTCTGGGCTCGGGATGTCGTCGCTGCCTTTGGCGAGGGGCGAGCGTCCGATGCGCTGAACAGCCTGAAGGAGCATGGCTGCCTCCACGAGGCAGATAGTCCGACCAGGGCTGTCGACGCGTTGGTCGATCGTTGGGATCGCTGGCGTCAGGAGCATGCGGGCGACACCAGCCTGCTGATCGCCAAGACCAACGCCCAGGTTGCGGCGCTGAACCAGGCTGTCCGGCAGCGCCTGCGCGTCGTTGGTGAGCTGGCAGCTACCGATGTGGCGTCGCTCAATGCGGTCACACCATCTGGGCAGCCCGTCACGTTGGATCTCACTGAAGGTGATCGCGTCCGCTTTCTTGTGCGCAATGATGCGCTCGGCATCGTCAACGGTACGGAGGGTCGTCTCGAACGTATCGATGCGATGCAAGATGGCGCTATTCGGCTGCAAGCCCGAATTGGCGACCGTATCGTTGCGTTCACTCCGGGTGACCTCGCCGACGAGGCAGGACACGCACAGATCGCCCATGCCTATGCCACCACCTGCTACGGCTCACAGGGACTGACCACCGAGGCAGCTTTCGTTCTCGCTGATCCTTTCATGGATCGGCACGACATTCATGTGGCGGCCAGCCGAGCGCGCGGAATAACGCACCTCTTCGTCGATCAGCGAGGGCTGGATGCTCGCGTCAGGGCGGCGCGCCTTCTGGGTGATCGCGACCGGGAGGTCGAGGCCAAGGAACGAGGCGATGTCCTCAGCGCGGCACTGGGTCGGTCCGGCGTCAAGCAGACGACGCTCGACTACCTGACGCCAGCGCAACGTCAGGCGCTTCTCGACCGCTCGCATGAGATGGAACGGGGAGGGCTAGAAAGGGCTGAGGACCGAACGCGAGATCGTGTGATCGAGCACGCTTCACCGCTGGTCCGGTCGCGCGAACGCAGTCGCTCGAAGGGTCTGTCCCTTGAGTAGGCGGCGTCATCCTCCCGACGGCACTGTGCCTAGTGTGGCTCACGTCCCGCTGCGTGCCGCAGAAGTGCGCCGTGAGCGAGGTGCTGCGCTCGCCCGAACGAAGCGGGAGGCGGATCGTCCAGCGGTCATTGACAACTGGCCAGCAACGGTGCCGGTGACACATCGAGAGATCGACGTCATTGAGACGTATCTCGGGGCGATGCTCGATGTGCTTCTGAAGGAGCTCGACCCGCGAGGTTGACGGGATGCGGAAGACTGGGACGGGCGCTGTTGTAGTTGATAGCGCTTTACCATCTCCGCAAGTTGCCGTCGCTGCCGGGCCGCCGAGTCTGCAGCGAGTCCTGCTGAATGCTAGATTCTCTACGCTGGCAGGACGTTGAGAAGAAGGTTGCTAGATATGGGTGTGGCTTCGCGCATGACGATCGATGACGCCGAGCGGCTCGGCTCCGTGCGGGCCTGTGCCTATCTTCGTGTATCGACGGGTCGGCAGGCGGAAAGCGATCTGTCGATCCCGGACCAGCGAAAGCAGGTGGCTGCCTTCTGCAAGACCAAGGGGTGGCCGCTGCTGGCTGAGTATGTCGAGCCGGGCGCTTCGGCGACCGACGATGCTCGTCCGGAATTCCAGCGCATGATCGAGCGCGCGGCCGACGGCGATCGGCCGTTCGACGTCATCGTCGTGCACAGCTACTCCCGCTTCTTTCGCGACTCCTTCAGCCTTGAGATGTACATCCGTCGCTTGGCCAAGGCCGGAGTGCGCCTCGTGTCGATCACCCAGGAACTCGGTGATGATCCGGCGCAGGTGATGATGCGCCAGGTCATCGCTCTTTTCGACGAGTATCAGTCCAAGGAGAACGCCAAGCACGTCCTGCGAGCAATGAAGGAGAACGCGCGGCAGGGCTTCTACAACGGTTCGCCCGTGCCCCTCGGCTACCGGACGGAGGAGATAGAGAAGCGCGGAGCTCGCATCAAGAAGCAGCTGGCGATCGACCCCGTCGAGGCGGAGACCGTCCGCATGATCTTCCGCCTCTACCAGCATGGGGATGCAGCGTCCGGTCCGATTGGTATCAAAGAGATCACCAAGCGTCTCAACGCTGCCGGGCATCGCACCAAGCGTGGCGCCCGCTTTGGCGTCGGCACGCTGCACGGCATCCTGACGAACCCGGTCTATGTTGGCGAATGGACCTTCAACAAGCGCGAGTCGAAGACGCTCCGTCAGAAGCCGGCGGCTGAGCACATCACGATTGCTGTTCCGCCGATCATCGAGCGTGCGGCCTTCGACGCTGTGCAGTCGACCTTGAAAGCGCGCAACCCACGTGTCGAGGCGCCGCGCGTTGTCACCGGGCCGATCCTGCTGACGGGGCTAGCGGTGTGCGCCTCCTGCGAAGGCGGCATGACGCTTCGCACCGGCACGTCGCGCAGCGGCAAGGTCCACCGCTACTACACCTGCTCAGCCTGCGCTCGGTCGGGCAAGGTCGCCTGCAAGGGCCGCTCGATCCGGATGGATACGCTTGACGACCTCGTCGTTGAGCATCTGTCCGAGCGTCTGTTCACAACCGAGCGACTGACAGAGCTCCTTGCCTCCATCGCCGGCAGCCGCGCTGAGAAGGCGGCGGAAGTCGACGGGCGAATCATCGCGCTTCAACGCGAAGCGACCGATGCCGAGGACAAGCTAAAGCGGCTCTACCGGATGGTCGAGGACGGCATTGCCGAGATGGATGACATCCTCAAGGAGCGGCTGACCAGCCTTCGACTCGACCGCGAGCGTGCCCAGGCGGCGCTTGACCGTATGCGTGCTCAGATGGTGCCGACCCATGCCATCCCATCGGGGATCATTGAGCAGTTTGGTCGGGCAATGCGGGAGAATATCCAAACTGGCGACGTGCCGTTCCGCAAGGCGTATCTGCGCTCCGTCATCGACCGCGTTGAAGTCGATGACGCGACCGTCCGCATCGTGGGCGACACCGCCACGCTCGAACAGGCGATTGCCGGGCATGCGAGCAGAACAACCGATGCACCTGGGCGCACGTTCGGTGTTCGCAGATCTGTACGGAAGTGGCGCGCCCGAAAGGATTCGAACCTCTGACCCCCAGATTCGTAGTCTGGTGCTCTATCCAGCTGAGCTACGGGCGCCGATGAAGCGGGGAGGCGTTGGCCTCTGCCGTTCGTGAGCGCTTGATACATTCGACGCTGATCGAATGCAAGAAGGAAAAGGCGATTCGGACAAGAGAGCGAGTGCCGCGCCCGTCTTCAATGGAAGTCATCAGACGAACCACGCGGGTGGAGACATACTGGCTTTGAGGCTCCCTGTCTCATGCCGCCTGACCGACCGATGCCGAAGGGGCGAAACGCCGTCGCAAAACCTGCTGCGTCTCCTTGCAAGCACACGGGAACAGGAAGGCAAAGGCGAAGGGTGAGATGTATGGACTACGCCCGACTGGGCACGTCTTGCCACGACCCAATGTCGGTCGATCTGATGATGTTATGGAAATGGCGCGCCGCGCCGGGTGAAGACGAGAACTATGTCTACGCTATACCCCTACCTTGAGCAGGGTTGGAATGCCTCTCCGCCCGCCATTTCAGTCCCTGAAAGGGCGCTGAATTTACGCTGTTTTTCCGGTAAGCACCTATATCAATCGGAACTTCGATCCCAAGATCCTGACCTCGCCGTCCGCGACCTCGACACGCTGGGCCAGCGCGTGCAGAAGCCCGGTGTCGCCAGCACATGGGTGCGGTCGACCTTCATGCCCTGCGACTTGTGGATCGTCACCGGTTAGCCGTGGTCGATGCAGTCGTAATCCTTCAGGTCGAACAAAACATTGCGCCCGTCGTCGGTGCGCACTGTAATCAATTGGCTGCTGACCTCTTCGACGGTGTCGCGCAATGACCATGTTCAATCGCAAACCTGTGTAGGAAGGCAACCGGAGGCAACTAAGCCCCGACCGCGATCAGGCTCCACACATAGCGCAGGAACTCCTCGTCATCCGGCATCGTGCTTACGGTGACCGACAGCGCATCGGCCATTTCGAGTTCGCTGTGAAGGCGATACTGGATCAGAGCCCCCGTCGTAATCATCGCTTGCCCGGCTGAAATATCCGCACGGACGAAACCGGCCTTCTGCGCCTGCGCGAAGAGCGGCACGATCTGACGGTTGAGACGCTCGACACGCGCGCGCCGCTCGGCTTCGGGCGCGCCGAGAACCCGCCAGAGCTGCAAGCGCAGGGCCAATGGGTGGCTGCGCCAGTAGGCCATATAGGCGGACAGCAGGGCCGGAATGGTGCTCACATCAACGGCCCCGGCGTCGATTGTCGGGGTCAGATAGTCGAGAAAATCCTCCGAGACCCTCTCGCCGACGAGATTCCAGAGCCGTTCCTTGTCCCCGAAATGATGGGTGATGAGCCCCTGCGATACGCCTGCGCGCTGGGAAATGTCCCGAACGGTCGCGCCATGGAAGCCGTGTTCGGCAAAGGCCGATAGCGCGGCTTCGAGCAGCTTGTCACGAGCATCGAGGGTCGAAAACACAGGCTTGAGTTCGGGCATTTCCTCTCCAGACGGTCGGGCGCGTGACGAGCATCTTAGAATGGTTTGAACAAACAGGCAATTTACTAAACGTTTGTATAGTGAGATTGATCCGCAGTGATCACGACAGCGTCTTTCGCGTGGAAAGGTTGGACATGCCCGCCGCTTGCGAACCAAAGATGAATCGAAGCCCGATCCCTGCGCCAAGAGGTCAGTGCCTGGTCTTACAGAACCTTGCTGCCTGCCCTGACACTGTGAACCGTGGCCGCGAAAATCGTCGACCGGCCTTGGCGCTGGTTAGCTTGCTATCCCTGTCGACGACGTTGATCCCAGCCCCCGTCCGAGCTGAAGACGCGGCGAAGCCGATAGCTCCGGCAACCGTTCCCGAACCGGTCACGGTCACGGCCGACGAGCGCCCCAGAAAGACGACCAGAGCGCGGGTTCGGGCGGAAGACGGAAAGAACACAACCACACCGGTAACGGTTCTCGACACGATCATCGTGACCGCCCGCAAGCGCGCTGAGAACCCGCAGGATGTGCCGATCGGCATGACAGTGCTGTCCGGAGAAAAGGCCGATGCGACACCTTCGGCATCGAATGCCGGGCTGGCGCGCTCCGTTCCCAACCTGTCCTTCGTCGATGGCGGTGGCCTGTTCGGCAACAGCGCCAATATCCGGGGTATTGGTTCGATGTCGCCTCTGTCGTCGGACGACACTTCGGTCGTCTTCTACGCGGATGAGATGCCGCTTTCAGTCTACAGTATTGCACCGAACCTGTTCGATACGGAACGGGTCGAAGTCTTGCGCGGACCGCAAGGCACGCTGTTCGGCCGCAACACGCAGGGCGGCGCGGTCAGCATCGTCTCCAGGCGCCCGACCTTCGACCGGTCCTTCTCGCTGACCGGCGAAATCGGTTCAAACGGCTATGGGCTCGGAGAGTTCATCGCCAACGGTCCCCTCATTTCCGAAACGTTGGCCGGCAGGTTGGCCGTGCGCTGGAACCGCTTCGGCGGCGATATTCCCAATATCGCGGCGGGCGGTAAGGATGGTGGCCTCGACATCGGGGCGGCCCGCGGCAGTCTCCTGTTCACGCCGTCCGATCGCACCGAGGCGCTGCTGACTTTTAACTACGGCAAGGAAACCACACATTCGCCGCGCTTCCTGCTGCGCGACACGCCCGATTTTCCTGCGAGCGCGACCGACCCGCGCACGCTCGTCGAGGGCGAGAACACAGGCGCCAATCTGAGGATCAAGCACGAATACGAGTCCTTCGTGCTGAACACGCAGACATCCTATCAGCACAGCAATTCACGAAACGATTTCGATCTGACCGACGCGCTCGTGTTCGGCAAGCTCTATCAAGCGTTTCCGAACGTCACGAGCTACCGCGTCCCCGGTGCCGACAATTCCCGGCTGACGCTTGGCGAGGACAGCTTCCTTCAGGAGTTCCGCGTTTCGTCCCTGCCCGAAAGTCCGATCGACTGGACGGCGGGCGTCAACTATTTCCGCTCCGCATCCACCGCCGGACGAAAATCTCGCGCCTCGACAGCGACCTTCTCGACCCTCAACGGCATTCAGGACAATGATCTCCTCGTCAACAGCTATGCCGGATTCGGCGAGTTCTCGGTGCCGCTGACCGATCGTCTCAAGGCAACATTCGGCCTGCGCGCCACCCATGAAGAGAAGGAGGCGCACTACCGCTTCGACGGCAACGGCTTCCCGCGCGTGGCGAGCGGCTTC
Organism: Aureimonas sp. D3; assembly: GCF_001463805.1. Lineage (NCBI taxonomy): Bacteria > Pseudomonadati > Pseudomonadota > Alphaproteobacteria > Hyphomicrobiales > Aurantimonadaceae > Aureimonas > Aureimonas sp. D3. The sequence continues at coordinate 114,294 of NZ_BBWM01000063.1, forward strand.
TTGCAGGATGTTTCGCTCAGCGACGATTTCGTGACCGGGCGTGCTGCGCTCAGCTACGACTGGACGCCGGACGTCATGACCTATGCCTCGGTGGCGCGGGGCTATGTCAGCCCCGGATTTCCGGCCTATTCGGTCAACAGCTTTCTCGGCAAGTCCGAGATCCCGTTCCCGGCCTCAACGAGTTGGGCCTATGAAACCGGCTTCAAGTCGAAATTGCTCGACGACCGGCTTTCGCTCAGCGGCTCGGCCTTCTTCAACGACGTGAAAAACGGGCACCTGATCTTCTTCGATCCCGCGCAGGCGCTGTTCACGACAGTGGCACTGAACTATCAGAGCTATGGCGGCGAACTGGAGCTTGCCGCGCAGATCACCCCGGACTTCGATGTCTTCGGCGGCATCGGCTACACCCATGCCGCGCTGGTCGATGTTCCGTCGCACAGTTTCACCGGCGCGCGGTCCGGCAACGAAGTCCCCAATGTCCCTGCCGTCACCGCCAATATCGGCATGGATTATCGCTGGGCAGCCGAGCCCTTCGGTCTTCCGGGCGACTTCACGGGCCGTATCAGCTACCAATATGTCGATGCCCGTGCGGCGGACGTGAAAAATACCTTCGATCTGAAAACCTATGGCATCGTCAATGCGAAGCTGACGTGGCAGCACAGCGATGTCAGCGTCTATGCCTTCGCCAACAATCTGTTCGATGAGCGTTACGATGCATGGGGGCAGGCTTTCGGCACTGTGCCCACCGTCCGCGTCAGTCAGGGCCGGATCGTCGGTATCGGCACCTCGTTCCAGTTCTGAGGCGAAGTCCCGCCATGACTGAACATCCGTTTCGAAAGCCTACCGTGACTTCCGTCCCTGCCGACCGCTCCGTCTGGCCGCTGCTGGCATCGACGGCGATCCTCTATGCCGCCTTCGGTTTGATCTACGGGTTGATGCAGGGCGGCTTGCCGCCCTTGCTTCGGGCAAGGGGCGTCGATCTGGCGAGCATTGGGTGGAGCTTCATCGTGCTCGTGCCCTTCGGCCTGACCTTCCTGTGGGCCCCGTTGATCGACGCCGTTCGGCCGCTGCCATCCGCGCCACGGATCGGCTGGATCGTGCCGATGCAGGCGATCATCGTCGTCCTCCTACTGATCGTGGCGCGAGGCGAAACCTTCCCGCCCGCCCTGCTGCTTGGGCTTGGACTCGGCATCGCCTTCGCGGCGGCCACCATGGATGTCGCGCTCGATGCATTTTCGACCTCCTGCGTTCCGCCACCGCACCGCACGGCGGCGGGCGGTCTCAAGGTCGCGGCGCTGGCGCTGGGCTCTATCCTCGGTGGCGGCGTCTTCGTCGCCTGCGCCGGACGGCTCGGCTGGGCGGCGACGTTCGACATCTGCGCGGCGGTCTCGGTGTTCGCCACGATCCCGATCCTGCTCAACCGCTCATGGGATCGCAATGCCACCGGCACGGAGCGCGGTCGCCCCGATATTCTCGCCATTCTGCGCCGTCCCGAAACCCGGCACCGGATGGCGCTGCTGACCCTTACGACCTGCGCTATGGTGGCGCTCTCCTTCTTCAATCGGGTGATGCTGGTCGATCTCGGCGTTCCGGTCGAAACGATTGGGGGAATCGTCGGCACGGCCGCGCCTGGGCTCGGCCTTCTCGCCTCGCTCGCGGCTGTGCCGCTCGTCCGCCGCATCGGCGGTCGCGCTGGTGTCGCCATCTTCGCGAGCCTCTGCCTCGTTGCGACAATTGCGATGTTTCTCGGCGTTTGGCGGCGTGACAGCCTACCCGCCCTCATCGGGGCTACGGTGATGAATGCCGGTACCAGCGGCATCTTCGTGATTCTCAGCGCCAGCACGCTCGGCTGGGCGCAAGGCAGGCAGCCCGCCACGGACTACGCCGTGCTTTATGGCGCGAGTCGCCTTGTCGCCACGCTGTTGCTGATCGCGCTCGCTCAGGTCGTGGTCCATATCGGTTGGCCTGCCTTCTACATCGGTGCGGGTCTTGCCCTCGTGCTGGCGACCCTTCTGCTGCGCCGCGCCTTGCCCGATCTGCGCACGGCAGGTGATGGCATTCCGTCCCATCCCTCCGGGACTGCGCCACACGACATTCGAGGAGGTTGACATGATCCGCCATGATCTCACGCACTGGCCGCTGGTCCTTTCCAACATGAGCGGCTCAATGACGCTGGAAGAGCAGCTTGCATTCTTCGCAGCGTGGACCGGCTGGCTCGACCGGGGCGAGCGTTTCGCGACGCTGCGCGTCTTTGCCGATGTCGAAGCCCTGCGACGCCCGGAAGGCGGGGCAAAGGAAGCCAAGGCCTGGCTCCAGGCCAATGCCGAGCGCGTCAAGGCTCAGGTCATGAGCATGGCGACGGTGGTGCCGGTCGAAGCCTATAATGAAGTGAGCCGCATGAACGCGGAAAAGCTGTTCGGCGTGCCGGCGCAGACATTTGCTCGGAGCGATGAGGCAGTCGCATGGATCGTCAGGTTGCTTGCGGAGGCGAACATTGAACTTAAGCCTGACGCGGTGCATGAGCGACTCGGCGCCCTGACACGTTCCGTCTGATCAGAGTTGGCGGGGGCTTTGATGCGCCGCAGGCGAAAGGTCTCCATCGCGACGGGATTGGCCAACACTTGGGCTGATCTGGCGGGCGAGACATTTGTGACGCGTAACGGCAAGACCGCATCGCAAGCCTGCAAGCATATTGTTGAGCGTCTCGCGGGCGTCTGAGCAGAGGTCATTTAATAAGCTTGCAGCGGTACGTTCCAGATCAGATCGGGTGTTAGCAGTGATCCAGGCCAGCTTATCGACTGTATCGCGAAAACAGCAAGTCGCGCGCAGGCATTGGGCACGTGCAACGAAGCGATCGGTAGTTTCTAGGGACGGCTAAATATAACCATCCCCGCGCGAGTGTGGAGCGATGCAGGTAGCGGACCCGCACGATATAAACCGCGCCCCGTCGCCCTTGATGGGCGGGTCGTGGCCCACTCATCGCAGATGTGGGACAGGTTTGTGTAGCAGGGATTGCCTTTCCACCAAGAGGCGGAAGGCTATGCCGTTGAATTTTTGATCAAATCCCCAAATTTGGCGCGCCGCGCCGAATGAAGACGAGAACTATGTCTACGCTGTAGCCCTCTAAATTTTGGAACGAGGGAATGGCTCAGATGGGTGGATCTCTGCCTGTCCGCTTATGGGAAGCCAAACTATCGAAGCGGACGTTCCATCACGATGGTTCGCTCCTCTCCGTGGTAGCTGTCCCGCAGCGGGCTGAACCCAAGCTTTGCGTAGAATGACTGGGCCGTGACGGATGAAGGCACCGCTAAGACGGCTACCCCTCTCTCAACCGCCACTCTCTCAACCTCAGCCATGAGGGCTCTGCCAATTCCAAGGCCCTGGAGTTTGGGATCGACGAAGACCGTCCGCACCACCCTATCGTCGAGGCTTGCCGTGCCAACAATCGTGTCTTGATCGAGGGCAACGAACACGAGCCGACGCATCAAAAGGCCGGATACAGCCGTAGGCGAGAAGCTTTGCTCCACGCGTGCAATCACTGCTTCGGAATAGTCCTTGGCATTGGTGTCACGCAGCGCCGTGACGATGACCCGGCTGATGCCTTCGGCATCACTGGAGCATGCACGACGGATGACACAATCCATTCTGAGGCCGCCCAACGGGCTGAACCTTCTGATATGATAACACGACCGCTTTCAGGTGGTCCCAGCGGTTCGCCGGATGCCCGAGTTGGGTCGGAAGCGGATGGACCGCTTCCGAGCGTCCGCTTCCATGTCGTCGAACGGCTCGGTTGGATGGAAACCGGTCAGGCAGCTTTCGGCTGTCAGGGCTACTTAGCTGCCG